>JAADHA010000176.1 GCA_013152105.1 Oligoflexia bacterium
TGCCCCGCCGCAAGACCTGGACCTGTACGCCCAGCTCGAACATATCGGCGGCCGGGGCCATGACGACATCGGCCAGGTCAGCCTGGGCCAGGAGCGTGCGCCCGGCCTCGGACAGCCCGCTCTCGATCGCTCCTTGGTTGACCGAGCCGGTGAGCACGTAGGCGGCGCCCAGGCCAAAGGCGGCGGCGACTGCGGTGGGCGTGCCCAGGCCGCCCGCGGCGCCCACTCGGATGGGCCGGGTGTAGCCCTGCTCGGCGGCGATCCGGTCCCGTAGGGCCAGGATGACGGGGAAGAGCGCGGAGAGCGGGCGGTTGTCGGTGTGGCCGCCGCTGTCGGACTCGACCGTGATGTCTTCCGCGATGGGCAGGTGGTGCGCCAGGCGGGCTTCAACGGTCGTGAGTTGGCCGACTGCCACCAGGGCATTGAGCATGTCGTCGGGAGGAGGGCTGAGGAAGCGCAGGGCGAGCTCGGGGCGGCTGATCTTCGCGAATACGTGGTTGCGCCGGGCGATGCTGCCGTCTGGGCGCTGGCTCAGGCCGGTGAAGGCGTACTTGAGGAGCATCGGCGTCAGGCCCAAATAGGCAGCGGCGCTGACCCGTGAAACGCCCTGCCGCAGGTAGAGGTCGACGATCCGGGCCTCGAGCATGGGTTCATTGGGGGAGTGGATCAGGTTGCTGCCCCAGACTGGCCCTTGACCCGCGATGCCGTCGCCAAGCTGGGTCTTCAGTTCGACCACCGCGGCCTCGACCCGGTCGGGCTGCAGCCCCGCGGCCCCGAAGAAGCCCAGCATGCCGGCCCGGCCGATCTCGGTGACGATGCGGGTCGTGGCGATGCCGTTGGCCATCGCGCCGGTGACGTAGGGAAAGCGCAGGCCGTGGGCTTCGTTGAAGCCGCGCTCACCCAGCCACTCTGGGTAGATTGGGGGCAGCGATGCCAGCAGCGGCCAAGCAGCGGTCCCGTTGAGCCGCGCCGTGCTTTGTCCCCCGTTCGCGACGCCGAGCGCGCCGCTGCGGGGGTCCAGGATGACGTGTACGGGTTCGCGTACGCGGTGCGTTCGTTCGATGAGCGACTGTGTCGAGAAAGCGGGCGCCTCGAGGCCAGGCGTCCAGAAGCCGATTGGGGTCATGAGGTCCCTGGGGGCGTGCGGACGGGGCGCGGACAAGCCGCTTGTGGCGCTTCTATAAGGGAGCCGGCCCGAATCGTTTGTCACTGGTCGGTCATACCTTTCTTGCAGTCTGTACCTGGCCGTCTGGTCAGTGCCCGATCCGCACCTCGCCGCGCCGGGAAGCTGGCCCTTCTGCCCCGCGGCTCGCTCGCCATGCACTATTGTCTTCCCCATGCACTCCACCGCCTGCCAGCGCTCGCCGTTCCCCTCCACCGGGCGTCGAGGCGTGGGCTTGGTCGAGATGATGCTGAGCGTCGTCCTCATCTGCCTGATCGCCACGGTTGCGATCCCACAGCTTCTCACCTTGCACCGCAAGGCGATGCGCGCCGAGGTCATGCCCAATCTGCGGGCGATCGGAATGGCCGAACAAGCCTGGTTCGCGTCTGAAGCTTCGTGGGTCGAGGCGGGGCCCAACCCGGTTCCTCCAGTCGACCGCGCGCTTCGCGACTTCGACCGCAAACGCCCCGACTGGAGGCCCTTGGCCTGGTACCCCGAAGGCCAGGTCCGCTGTAGCTACAGCACCACCATTCTGGACCGGGGGGTCACTGTCCGGGCCGACGCCCTGTGCGACCTCGATGCCGACAAGCGAATGCTCTTGCTGCGCTTTGAGGTGCCTCGGGCCAACGCGCCGGGCGTCTTCCTGGACCTGTACCCCGAGCGTTTCTGAACTACTCCAGTCGCTTACCGCACTCGGCCAGGACCAGTCCCTGGTCGGAGAGCAGGGTCAGGGTCTCTTGATCGTTGATGTGGGTGGCGCTGGCGAGGGCCTGGCAGATCTCGATGGACGCCGCATGATTGGTTTCGGCTGGCGCCCCCGGCAGCGTCACACCGACCCAGCCGCGGGGCACGCGATGCAATTCTCGCAACGGCGCCACTTTTTCAAATTCTGCCGAGTAGTCGGCCCGAGGGGGCTCATACTGTTGCGTGTACTCCACGCCCAGGACCAGCGCCGCCAGAGTGGCCACCAGGGCGATCATCCGCATCAGGCGGACCAGGGATATCCCCTTGGGCCGATCGCGCAGTTGGCTGACCTTCTTCTCCATCTCACGGATGCGTCCGTCGAGGTGCATGGCTTCGGGGTCGTCGGGCACCTTTTCCAACACATTGCCCAGCAGGCTGCGGGCCTGGAGCAGGTCGCCACGCTCAAACTGTGCCCGTGCCATGAGGAGCCAAGGCAGAACCGGGGTTTCACCGGTCGGTCCAGTCCGGTACATCACGTCGCGCAGCAGGCTGAGTCCCGCCCTCGCCCGCTCGGGATCGTCGTCGCGGCAGGCCGCGAAGCGGGTGTAGCCCAGCCACTCCTCGACCCCTGGGCGCTCGGAATCCAGGGCGAATGCCGCTTCTAGCAGTGGCAGGGCTTGAGCCACCGCGCCACCACGCGCCAAGGCGACGCCCTGGATGAAGGGATCATCGCGGATGTTCGCCACGACGTCGATCGTGGCTTCGTCCGGTGCCAAGACGGGCTCGATGGGCTCGATGGGTTCGGTGTTGGCGGCGAGAGACCGGGCTTCTTGATCGGTCGGGGCAACGGCAAAGGCGTCGCCGTCGCAGTAGCTGTCGGTGCCTGGCCTGAGACTGGGACCGACTTCGGTGTCGGGCTCGTCCACCGGTTCGTCCTGTGGCTCGTCGTCGGGGATCATCGAGTACAGGCCGTCGTCCAAGGCCGATTCGTGCAGGTCCAGCTCGCCGAGCTTCCACGCGACCCAGGCCGCCGCCAGGCATTCCGCAGGATTGGGTGGGGCGTGGGTGAAGCGTTCGCCCCCGGGACCGAGCCCGTCGAGGGTCTCGAGCCACCGCTGGACATCCTGGTCGGCCGTCAGCGTGTCGGCGTCGACCCGCAGCTCGGGCCAGCCGTCCATCACCGGCTTCAGCCGATGCACCAGGTCAGAAGCGCTGCGGACCTGACTGATCGCACGGGTCATCGCCCGGCGCGCGTCGAACAAGCCGAAGTCGGTGGGGGCCTCGCCATCCAGGAAGTCCCAGATGGGCTGGGTCGCCCCCATCGCCTGGGTGATGGCCAGGACCGCCGTCGCGGTCGGATCCGCGGGATCGATGGGCGGCAGCGGCGGGTCGCGCACGACACCCACCAGCACGCCGCCCTGGACGAAGAAGGTCCATTTCTGCTGGTCAACAGAGACCACCAGGGCGCCCGTGTCGCCGTAGCGCAACAGGTCGACGAGGGTGTCTTCGAGCTTGGGAAGGGAGGAGGTCATGCGGCTGGGGGCGAGCGGTGGCCGATTGTAGCGCGACGCGTGGGTCCGAGGGTGCGCGATGCTGGATGTCGGCGGGTCTCAGGCACAGCGCCGGCGCCGCCGCCCGACGAGTCCCAGCAGCACCATGGCGAATCCGGCCGAGGACCCAGATCCACCGCTGGCACAGCCACAGCCGCCACCCTTGGTGGTGCCCTCCCCCGCCAGGCCGCCGTCGGTGGTCCCAGCGTCGGTGGTTCCGCCGTCCGTGGTGGTTCCGCCGTCGCCTGTCGTGCCGCTGCTGGCGTTGTCGTCGCCGTCGCAGTTGCTGTCGATGCCGTCCCCGTCGATCTCGGTGGCGTCGGGGTTGATGGCCGGGTCGGCGTCGTCGCAGTCGTCACCTTCGGGCGCAGCCTTGGGGTAGGCGTCACTGTCGAAGCCGGGATCGTCGGTGATGTTTTCCGTGCTGCTGGTCACGCTGGTCAGGGTTCCCAGTCCTTCACCACCGACGTTGCCGGACCAGTCGTTGTATGAGGAAGCCGCTGTAGCTGCGGGTGTACGAATCCGCCCTGTACAGGCCGCCCCCATCGGTGGTGTAGGCCACCACGTTGTTCACGAAACAGGTGTAGGTGTAGTAGAGGTAGATCGGGCCGTCGGTGCTGTCGTAGTTGACCCAGATGACGCCACCATAGTAGCTGGTGTTGGACGTGAAGCTGCGGGCCGTGACGCTCACACTGCCACCGTCACACTGCCACCGTCACACTGCCACCGTCACACTGCCGCCGTCCTGGTAGATGGCGCTGCCCCAGTCGCCGGTACTGCCTGACGAGCTGATCGTCACGTCGTCCAGGCTCAGACCGGCTCCGACAGCGTAGATGGCGCGGTAGCTGGGGTTGGTGATGGTGGTGCCACTGATGGTCGCGATCGCTCCGGCTCGCCGGCAGAGAGCGACACGGCGTTGGTGCAGCTCGACGCGCCGTTGAGTGTCGTGGAACTGCTTCCGGCGCCCGCGATGGTCAGGTTCTTGCCCGCGAAGTCGATGCACTCGGTGTAGGTTCCGCCGGCCACGGAGATGGTGTCGCCGCTGGTGGCAGCGTCGATGGCGTCCTGGATTGCGGTGTAGGTGCCCGAGCCGTCATCGGCGACGGTGAGGGTGGCGGCCAGCGAAGAGGTGACGAGAGCGAGCAGGAGGAGCATGGGCTGATCCAGGTGCAGTCGGGGTCGAGAGGGTAGATACTACCGAAAGTTCCAGGGCGGAATGGGGCTTGACGCAGAGGACGCAGTGGGCCAAGCAGGGATACTGGAGGCTCTGTGTCGCGCTCATTCGACCAACTGATCTGCTGGATCACCGGTGGTGGTAGCGGCATTGGCGCGTCCCTGGCCACAGAGCTGGCGGCACGCGGTGGCACAGTCGCGGTGTCTGGCCGTCGGGTGGACCGACTCGATCAGGTCGTGGCTCGGGTTGTGGCCGCGGGTGGGCGGGGGCTGGCCGTGCCCTGTGATGTCACCGACGAAGCCTCGGTTGATGCGGCGGTTCGCGAGATCATCGACGCCTTCGGGCGCCTCGATGTCGTCGTGGCCAACGCGGGCATGAGCGTCACGGGAAAAGTTGTCGACCTTTCGGCGGCGGACTGGCGGCGCCAACTCGATGTGAACGTGGTTGGGGCCGCGCTCACGGCTCGCTATGCCATCCCGCACCTGGTGCAGACCCGAGGGCGCCTGGCCTTGGTGGCCAGCGTCATCCACTACGCGCCGGTGGCTGGCAACGGCCCCTACGCAGCGTCAAAGGCGGCCGTCCACACCCTGGGCCACGTGTTGCGCGCTGAGCTGGCTGCTTCAGGCGTCTCGTGCACGACGATCAACCCTGGCTTTGTGGCCAGCGAGATCGCCCAGGTGGACAACCGGGGTGTCCACCATCCCGACCGGAAGGACCGCCGTCCGGCTGGGTTGATCGTGCCCACCGCGGTCGCCGCACGCGCGATCGCCGATGGAATCCACGCTCGTCGGCGCGAGCTGGTGGTGACCGGCCACGGCAAGCTGATCGCTTTCTTGGGGCGTCACTTTCCCGGTCTCGTGACCTGGCTGCTCAGCCGCGCCGGGGCGCACTGAGGCAGCGGTCTGGGCTGGTGCCGCTGCCAGGCGCGTGCACATGCCACCTTTACATCTGGCGGTTGGTCGGTAAGGTGGTGGGACCAAACCTGGAGGCATTCATGTTTCGCTCTCTCGTACTCGGTGCCGCCCTGTTCGTCGGCACGCCAGCCCTTGCCTGTCCCATGCCGGGCGCCTCGACCTACCCTGTAGATGCCGCACGGGTCGACGCGGCTGATGGCAGCAAGATCGCCATCTCGGTCGAGGGGATGAAGTGTGGCGCTTGCGCCAACAAGGTCGTCACGGCTCTCAAGGGTCTGGATGGCGTGATCGACGCGGCGGTCGACTACCAGACTGGACAGGCACACGTGGCCTTTGATTCCACCAAGGTGGATGGTCCCAAGATGGTCGCAACCATCACAAAAATCGGCTACCCGGCGAAGCTCGACACCGCCGGCTAGTGCCGCCGCCCGGAAGTCCTCGACCACCTTGATGTCGACCGCCGATCCGCTTCGTCGGACGTCTGTTTCGCGGCACCAGCGCCTTCTCTGGAGGGCGGCGCGTGCATTGGAAGCAGCACTTCGGCCGAAGCCTTATTCCTCGGGGCCGATCAGTTCCTGGTAGGCCTTGGTGGCGTCTTCGCAGAGGCGTTCGGCCAGCTCTTGAAGCTGCGGCGACAGGTCGCTGACGCGCTCGGGAGCGTTTTCGGTGAGCATCTTGCGGTAGGACGCCTCGATCTCGAAGCGGGACGCCTCGGGTTCCAGGCCCAGGACATCCCAGGCGGTGCGCTCGATGGCGACGAGCTTGGGCGCACGGGGACGCTCTGGGGGAGCAGGCCCGTCGTCGACCCATCCCCCAAGCCGCTTGAGCACGTCGCGCAAGGACCACGCGATGGCGGCGATCAGGGCGATGAAGAAGACGAGGCGGAGCAGTCCCATGGGACTCTCTATTGTGTCGGGGCAGGTGCGCCGACCCCTGCTTGGCTGACAGGTGTACGCTGGAAGTACCGCGGCTGGTTAGGGTGACCGGCCCCTCCTCACCAGCGGAGTCCGACTGTGGTGGACGCACTCGTCACCGTCCAACGGCAAGATTACCGCTTGGCGGTGCGGGCAGTTGATGCGGCTTGCCACCTGTTCGACCGCCTGGGGCTGGGTCTGGGTTCGCTGGACGTGGACTCGATCCTGGCCACAGCCCAGCGTCGGGTGGGGCTAGATGACTGGGGAGATGACGCCTTCCTGACGCCGATGCGCCGCGTGGCGGCACACGCGGAACGGGCTGGCTTCTCTCACCTGGCGCGGGTCGTGGTTCGGCAGATCCTCGTCACCGCCGTGACCAATCGGCTGCGAATCGAGGACTGGATGAGACGCCATCCAGAAGCCGCGGACTTCCCGGTGAAGCGCCCGGTCTTCATCTTGGGTTTTCCGCGGACTGGCACGACCCTGCTCCAGAACCTGTTGTCCTTGGACGATGGTGCCCGCGCCCTGCGTTTCTGGGAGATCCAACAGCCGGTCCCGGTCAGCGAGGATCCGGGCGCGGACCGTGCCCAGCGTCTGCGTAGCGCTCGCAGGGTCTTGCGCGCCGCGTACTTCATCGCGCCCGAGATGGCGACCGTGCACCAGATCGGGCCCGAGACGGCTGAAGAGTGCTGGCCTCTCTTTGGCAACACCTTCTCGGTGCTCAACTGGGATATCGCGGCGGGGCTCCAGGATTATGGGCGGTGGCTCCTCCAGTCGGACATGGTGGGGCCCTACCGGGAGTACCGCCGTCAGCTCCAGATGCTCGGCCACTTCTGCTCCACCCGCCAGTTCATCCTGAAATGCCCGGAACACCTGTGGTTCATCGACGCGCTGCTGGACGTCTTTCCAGACGCCGCCATCGTCTGGACCCACCGGGATCCCTTTGACTGCGTGGCGTCCTACTGCAGCCTGATCTCGATGAATCGACGCATGCTCTACGGGCGCATCGACGGACCGGCCCTGGGCCAGCACATCCAAGAGTCCTTCGCCCAAGGGGTCGAGCGCGCCATGCGGGCTCGGGACCGGCACCCCCAGGCCGACTTCTACGACATCCCCTTTCACGACGTGGTCAGCGATCCCCTCGGGTCGGTAAGGAAACTCAAGGCAGCGCTGGACATCCCCCACGATGCGGACGGCGACGCCCGGGGCCAGGCCTGGCTCAGCAACGGGCGCAAGGACAAGAAGGGGGCGCATCGCTACGACGCCGAACGCTACGGGCTGGAAGCCGAGAGCCTCTACCGCCGCTTCGCCGAATATATCGACCGCTTCCAGATCCCCCTGCACCATCGCTGACCGGTCCGCGGTGCAGCTCAGCTCGAGATGCCGATCGTCGTCATGCGCGGAAAGTAATACTCGGTCCAGGCACTTCGGAAGATCGAGACCATCGGTGCAGGGATGTGGCTGTGGAGGACGCGCAGGTGGGTGCCGTTCACCCGTTCTTCAAAGCTCAGCTCCAGGCGCGAGTCATCGAACTCTGGCCTGAAGTCGGCGGTTCTCCAGGTTTGTGCGATGACTCGGGGTCGCTCCAGGTAGACCAGCTCACCCACCACGGAGCCGCCCCACAGGCTGTATTGGCCACCGACCCGGGGATCGATCTGGGCCGGGGACTGGGCGAGCAGGCTGTGGCGGGCGCTGTCGAGCCAGGTGTCGTAGATCTGCAGCGGCGGAACGAAGAGGTCGGTGGCGAGCTCGATCGTGTGTAGGCGCACGTTCGGTTCCGGGGAGGGAGAATTCGACAATCAGGTTAGCGTGCAGGTCGAGATGCTGAAGCCCGTCGTGCCTGTAGTCGTTTTCGCCCGCGACGAGATGGCCGGGTAGGTTCAAGGGCCCTCTTCAGGAATGTCCATGGCCCACGTGCCGACCGGTCGCCTTCGTCGCCTTGCGCGGCTTGCCAGGACCAGCGCCACGACTGGGATCGCCATGCTCAAGCAGGCGGACGATGTCGCGACCAAGGTCGAACGCACGACCGAAGTCCTCTCGAATATGCGGGGAATGGCGACGAAGGTGGGCCAGATGGCCAGCTACATCGACGGCGTGATCCCCGATCAGCACCGGATGATCTTCGAGAAGAGCATGGAGAAGCTCCAGTCCAAGGCACACACGTCGACCGTCGCCGACATTCGGCGCGTAGTCGAGCACGACCTGGGCGCCCCGATCGATGACCTCTTCGACGACTGGGAAGACCAGGCCCTGGCCAGCGCGTCCATCGGGCAGGTCCACCGCGCTCGCCTCAAGGATGGCCGCCCGGTCGCGGTGAAGGTGCAGCACCCCGGAATCGGCGATGCGCTCCAGGCCGACCTGGACAACGGGGTCGTGGTCAGGATGGCGGTCGACATGCTGGGTATGCGGCGCTTGGAAGCGGACCGCTTCCACCAAGAGATCCGCGAGCGCTTTATGGAAGAGCTGGACTACTGCTTGGAGTCCAGACGACAGGCTGCTTTCCGCGAACTACATCTGGCCGATCCGCTGATCCACATCCCCCAGGTCTTCCCCGATTTCACCACCGCTCGGGTGCTGACGACCGAGCTGGTGCAGGGCAAGCCCTTGGCGGTGGTGATGCACGGCCGCGAGTCCTCGCGTGTGCAGTATGCCGAGACCCTGTGGCGCTTCGTCTACGGGTCGATGGTGCTGGGCGGCTGGTTCAACGCGGACCCTCATCCGGGCAACTACCTGTTCGGCGATGATGGAAACATCACCTTCCTGGACTTTGGCTGCGTGGAAGAGATCCCGGCGGCTCGTCGGCGCCTTGTCGTCCGGCTTCACCGGGCCGCGGCCACCCACGACTGGGAGACCGCCCGCGAAGTTGGCAGGCTGCTGCTGCAGACCCAGGGTGGAACCTATGAAGACCGCGCGCTGGAGTACCTCTTCGCCATCCTCCGGCCGATCAGTGAGTCCCCGTTCCGGTTCACGCCCGCCTACGTCCGGCAGGTAGTCCAGATGTTCAAGGACAACTTCAGGGACTTCGGCAAGGGCTCCACGGGCGACGGCTTCGTGCCTCTTCCTCCGGGCATGATCTTCTTGAACCGCTTGCAGTTCGGCTTCTACAGCATCCTCGCCCGGCTCAACGCCAGCGTGGACTATCGAAGCGTCGAGGACAATTTCTTGCAGCGCTGGGATCACGAGATCGAACCAGGGCTGGGTGCATAGCTGCGGCGTTCGACATCAGAGTGGTCGAGGACTTTCAGGCGGTGGTACAAGCGCCTCAGCCCACCCAGACGGCACAGAGCATCACCCAGCGATCCTGGAAGAACCCCACTACCGGCGAGGTGCAATGGCCGTCAAAGGGGTCGTCTCCGTCGAAGAAGGGCTCTGGTTCTGAGAAGCTGCCATCGTCTTGCAGAGTGCGGACTGTGGGTTCGCCGACGCCGCCGCCAGCCTGGGCAATCACTTTGTGCTGGCCGTCCTGATCGAAGCAGAAGGGCACCTGCTGGTCCCACTCGAAGCTCTCGTCCGTGACGAACTGGCCATCGATTTGCACCGCATGGGTGACGTGCCCGTCTCGGGTCGCAAACAGGTGGTTCACTCCGTCCCAGGAGCAGTACACCGGGTCAACCAGATACTCGTCTGCGTAGATTCGGTCACTGCGCTCCACGAAGGTATCGCCGCTGCGATCTGCCATCTTGATGTCGTGATCACCGGGGACAAGGTCGGGCGGCGTAATGGCGCTGTCGCCGGAGCGCGAGTAGTAGACGACCTGCACGCCACCGTCGTCGGCGACGTGGAGCGCGGGATCGGTCAGGAGCTCGAACTCGGCGTCTTCGATCGGCCAGATGCCTGAACCCCAGGTCTTCAGGTCCAGGCTGTACAGCACGAAGATCGATTCCCACGGTGCGTCGAGTCCCAGGTCGGGGTTGTACTCTGTGGAGCCTGAGACGATCAGCACGTGGTCCTGCCACACCATCAAGTCCAAGCTGCTGTAGGTGTGGGCCAATGGCGTAGCTGGCGAGTCATAGTTGTGCCCGTCGACTGAGGTGCTGATCCAGGTCTCCCAGTGTGGCGTTGTCGGTGCA
>JAADHA010000343.1 GCA_013152105.1 Oligoflexia bacterium
CTCAGGGCGCGATGTCGCGCCTGGTGCAGCGGATCCCGGGGGGCGGCACGCTGCTGGTGTTGACCCTGATGGGACTGTTCTGGCCTCGCAGTCGGCGCTTGGCACTGCTCGCGCTGCTGCTGCTGCTCCTCGGCCCCGAGCCCTGGCTAGCGGCCTCACGCATCATCCCGCACTTTCCTCGGCAGCAGGGTCCGCTCGCCGCGCTGCTCTCTGCCGCTCCCCTCACCCGCAGCCTGGGCAATGCGGGCCGCTTGATTGCGGCCTTTGCGGTGGTCGCCGCCCTGGTCGGGGCCCGCCTGGCCAGCCGGTGGCCGGTCTTGGCGCCAGTGCTGGTGCTCTGTGCGGGCCTCGAAGCCCGAGCCCGCTACCAGGGACTGGCGCTGCCCAGCACGCGGCTCGACGTGCCGGCAGGGATCCTGGACTCTTTGAGCGGGCCTACGGTCTTCTTTCCCAGTGGCGACCCGCCGGTGTGGCATCCCCAGGTCGCGCCCAAGGAGACGCTCTTTCTGGCGGGGCGAGCCGGCGTGCCTGTCGCCTACGACTACGGCCGCAACCGAGTTCCCGCGGATCTAGCGGTCCAGGTCCGACTGGCGCGGGTGGCCGACACGCCGATCGGAGTGATCGCGCTGCGAACGGCGCCAGCCCTGCCCGATGACGCCGCAGCCTGGTCACACCTGCCCTTCTCGACCATTGTCGTTCTCGGTGACCGGCTGGAGCCCAGCGAGTCCGAGGCGCTGGATGCGTGGCTGTCGAAACACGCGACACTGCGGCTACAAGGCGGTGACTGGAGCGTGTGGAGCTGGCCAGACCGCTTCTGATCCGGGGTTCAGCATCGCGGCATCCACCAGGGTCTGGCGTAGAGAGCGCCCGACTCGGCTCAGTCCGTCGCGACCAGCCTGGCGACCAGATCAGCCAGCGGTGCGGTCGCCTGGCTGACGACCCGCGTGACCATCGCGTGGTCCGCGGCTTCATCGGTGAGACCGGTGCCGTAATTGCTGACCACACTGAAGGCCGCGACGGCCATCCCCGCGTGGACCGCCGCGATCACTTCCGGGACAGTGCTCATTCCCACCACGTCCGCCCCCAGCCGATGCAGCATCGCGACCTCGGCCGCGGTCTCGTAGGAGGGTCCGCGCATGGCGGCATAGACCCCGCGTCTCAAGGGCACACCCAGCTCCAACGCCAAGGCGTCCGCGCTAGCACCCAGGTCGGGGTCATAGGCGCGGGCCAGGTCTGGAAAGCGCGGGCCGAGGTCGTCACGATTCGGACCGACCAGGGGGTTGGCTCCAGCCATATTGATGTGGTCGGTCAGGCGCATCAGCGTGCCGGGGCCCCAGTCCGGCCGGCAGCTCCCGGCGGCGTTGGTGAGCACCAGCTTCTGGACCCCCCAGCGGGCCATGGCGCGCACGTCAGCGACCACGGTGGCCGGTCTGTGGCCTTCATAGAGGTGGAGCCGACCCGAGACCAACAGGACGCGGGTACCCCCCAGCAGGCCCACCGCGTGAACGCCCGCGTGACCGGCGACCCCGGGCGAGGGCAGGCCGAGCTCGGTGTGGCTGGCGGTAGTCGGGGCGACCAGTCGGTCCAGCAACACGCCCAGGCCGCTGCCGAGCACGACCGCCCAGGTCGGTGCCGGCCCGAAGCGCGCTGCCATGGCCGCAGCGGCCGCGATGTCGAGGGGTGGCTTCGTTTCAGAGGAGGCGTAAATCGAGGACTCCAGGGCGGTGCGACGAACACATAGCCCCCCAGCGCCGCGGCGACCGCATTAGCAGGCACTCGCCACCGCCGAGGTCATCAATGCGTCCCGTTCTGGTCACTGCTGGCGCCACGCGAAACCCGGTGGACGCGATCCGCTATCTCTCGGCCCACAGCTCGGGGCGCACGGGTGGGCGCATCGCCTCCACCCTGGCCCTGGCCGGCTTGGATGTCACCATGCTGGCCAGCCCCGAAGCCTGGCTTCGACTCCAAGCCGAGTTGCCCGAGCAAGCCGCGGCGGTCGCCTGCATCGAGTACACGTCGACCTACGACCTGTTGAAGCGCATGGAGGATTGGATCTCCGACCACGACGACGCCATCATCATCCATGCCGCGGCGGTCGGGGACTACGCCCTCGCGGACCGCGCTACGACCAAGATCCCCTCGGGTTCGGCCGACCTGGTGCTGCACCTGCGCCCCACGCCGAAGATCCTGGACCGGATTCGCGGCTGGGCCCCACACGCAACGCTTGTCAGCTTCAAAGCCGCGTCCCCCGAGACCACCCCCGAAGAGCTGGCCGAGATCGCCCGCGCGCAGTGCCTGCGTAGCAGCAGCGACATCGTGTTCGCCAACATCATCGGCGATCTACAGGCACTCGTCTTGCTGGTCGATGCCGACGAAGTGACCCGTCACACCGACCGCGGTGCGGCCTTGGCCGACCTGGTCGAGCGTGTGCGAACCTGGGCCGCCGCCTGAGAGCGACGGCACCAGACCCATCGCTTGGCGCTGGTCTCGAACTCAGGCCTGAGCCACGAAGCCCGCGCCGACCAGGTAGTCGATGACCTCGTGGGCACACTCGTCGATGCTCTTGCCGGCGGTCTTCAGCACCAATTCGGCCTTTTCGGGGGCTTCGTAGGGGGCCGAGATACCGGTGAAGTTCGGGATGATGCCAGCGCGAGCCTTTTTGTAGAGGCCCTTGGGGTCGCGTTCTTCACAGACATCGAGGGGGGTGTCGACGAAGACTTCGATGAACTCACCCTTGGGAAGGCAGGCCCGCGCCCGATCCCGGTCTTCGCGGTAGGGGCTGATGAAGGCCGTCGTGGTCACGCAGCAGGCGTCGGCAAAGAGGGCGGCCACCTCACCGATCCGCCGGATGTTCTCGGTGCGATCCTTGGGCGAGAAGCCCAGGTCGCGGTTGAGACCCATGCGGACATTGTCCCCGTCCAGGCTGTAGACGAATTTGCCGCGCTCCAGCAGGAGCTGCTCGACCCGACGCGACACGGTGGACTTGCCCGACCCGGACAGGCCCGTAAACCAGACGACGCAGCCGCGGGCGTCGAGGGCCGCCTGGCGCTCTTCCTTGCTGACGTTGGCACCGTGCCAGGTGATGTGCTTGCTCTTTGGCTGGCTCATGGGATCTCCAGAGATTCGGAAAGGGGCGACCACAGCCGCACCGAGGGGAAGGTGCGGCCCGTATCGGGTCAGTGGGTCGGCACGCAACCCAGTCAGGCGCCCAGCGCGACGGCCAGGGCTCGGCCCAAGCGGACGGGATCGCCATCATCGGCGGCGACGCGGCTCATGGCCCCATCCCTGGGGCCGACGGCGACGCCGTGCAGGTGGTCTCCGTCGACGACGACGTGGGCGGCCACGGGCACGTTGCAGCCCCCGCCAAAGGCCGCCAGGAAGGTCCGCTCGGCCCGGGCACATAGCCGGGTGGGGGCGTGGTCGATACCGGCCAGGATCTGGTGGACCACGGGGTCCTCAGCGCGGCACTGCACGCCCAGAACACCCTGGGCCACCGCGGGAACCATCTGTTCCACCGACAGGGGGTACAGGTCGTCTCGGATGATCCCCAGGCGACGCAGGCCCGCCATCGCCAGGACGATCGCCCGGTAATCACCCCGATCACGCTTCATCAGCCGGGTGTCGACGTTGCCGCGAATGTCTTGCAGGTCGAGGTCGGGCCGAACCCAGGCCAACTGCTCGCGACGACGAAGGGAACCGGTACCCACGACCGCGCCCTGAGCGAGGTCTTCAAGAGAGCAGCCCACCAGGACATCCCGTGGATCCTGGCGTACCGGAAAGGCGCCCAGGCTCAGCCCAGGGGCGTCGTCGGTTGGCAGGTCCTTGAGCGAGTGAACCGCGAGATCCACCGACCCGTCCAGCAAGGCAGCTTCCAGCTCGGCGGTAAACAAGCCCTTGCCGCCGACCTCGGCCAGAGGGCGATCCTGGACCTTGTCGCCGCGGGTGTGGATGATCTCGAGGCGGACGGGGTGTCCGGTCGCCGCGGTGATCGCGTTGGCCACCTGTTGGCTCTGCGTGACGGCCAGCTTGCTGCCCCGAGTTCCCAGGACCAGCGTTCGAGCGGTCTCTTCAGTCATCATCCGGCGTTCCAGAGAGTGCAGTGAACAGGACATCGACCCCATGGCGGTCGCCATCCTGGGCCATTTGGCGGGAGTGCATGATCGGTGCGTGAAGGATCTTCTTGACGATGGCCCGGGTCATGGCCTCGACCGATTTGCGGTCCTTGTCGGACAAGCGCGCCAGCACGGCAGCGGCCCGCTCCAGTTCGGCCCGTCGAATGGCATCCGCGTGGCGGCTCATCGCCCCGATCCCGGCGTTGATCTCGGCGTTCTCTATCCACGCCCAGCACCGCGCGACCTCTTCTTCGACGATCCGTTCCGCGTCTTGTGCGGCATCCTGCCGGGCGGCCTGGCCGTGCTGCGCGACCTGCCGAAGATCGTCCACATCGAAGCGAAACACGCCGTCCAGCGAGTCCGCCCCGGGGTCGATATTCCGTGGAACCGACAGGTCGATCAGGACCAGGGAGCGGTAGCGACGTTCTCGAGCCACCGCCGCGAGCTGCTGACGCTCTAGCAGGATCTTGCCCGCCGAGGTACTGGTCAGCACGATGTCGACCCGCTCCAGGTAGCGGGGGACTTCATCCAGGGGAATCGCCGACGCACCAAAGTCTCGGGCGACCTCGGCGCCACGAGAAAAGGTGCGGTTTGCGACGATCAGCTCGGGCAAGCCGTAGTCGATGAGCGACCGCGCCACGACCCGACCGTGATCTCCGGCCCCGATGAGCAGGGCCGAGCGGTTCTCCAGTGCTCCGAGCACCTGCTTGGCCAATTCGACGCCAGCGCGCCCGATGCTGACGGTCTCCCGGGCGATCCGGGTCTCGCTGCGGACGCGCTTGGCGACCATCAGCGCGCGGTCGAGCACGCGGTGCAGGACCGGTCCCGCCGCTTCCTGTTCCTGGGCCATGCGGTAGGCGGCCCGAACCTGGCCGACGATCTGGGGTTCGCCCAGCACCATGCTGTCCAGGCTGCTGGTCACCCGGAACAGGTGGCGCACCGCGGCGTTGTCCTGGTGCCGGTACAGGTAGGGCAGCGTGCGCCGAGGCACCAGCCCGCTGCGTTCAGCCAGCCAACCAGCCAGGCTATCGCCGTCCTGACCCCGACCGGGAACGGCGTAGAGTTCAACCCGATTGCAGGTCGACAGCACCAAGGCTTCGGTGCCCATGCCGTCGGCGCGCAGGTCCCGCAGCAGGTCTGGCACACCCGCGGCGGAGACCGCCAGGCGTTCCCGCACATCGATCGGTGCAGAGTGGTGGCTGAGGCCAACCGCGACGATTCCCGGGCCCATCACACCACCCCGTGCCATCCGGACACCAAGAGCCCGACCGTTGTGATGAGCAAGAAGACGGCGAAGCCGCCAACGCCGAAGATCGCCACCATCCTGCCATGCCAGCCCAGCAGCGCCCGCGCCGTGAGGCCCGCGGCGTACCACACCCAGACCATCACGGTGAGCAGCGCCGTGAGGTCGCTGGACTTGAGCGGGATCCCCCGCGAGAAAGCCCAGGCGAAGCCCACGACCATGCCGGCGCTCAAGGTCACGAAGCCGAAGCTCATGGTGCGCAAGATGAGTCGATCCAGCGTGTCCAGGGAGGGCAGCTTGCCGATATCCGCCAGGCGCTTGCGCTTGAGACGCCGGCGAACATTGAGGTACAGCGCCGACATGGAAAAGTTCAGTGCAAAACCGGCGAATCCAGTCAACACCAGGCCGACATGGAGCAGGAAGAAGGGCGAGCTTTTCATGGGCTGGCCACCCGGAGGTGGCGAGACCGAGGCCAGGGCCAGCAACAGCACGGCGAGGCCCAGCAGAATACGCCGCAGCGCCCCCATCCGTGGGCGTCGTCCCCACCACTCTCGTGCCAGGACCACAACCAGGGCCGTCGCCCCCAGGCCTTCAGTCATGGAACGCAACGGAACGTCATCCAGAAACAAGGCCAGCGCCAGGCCCTGCACATGCAGCAGCAAGCCGGCCGGTACCCACCACCGCGCGGCCAGGATCCGAATGCGTCCATCGTCCCTGGCCACGGTTGGGGCCAGGTAGCACAGCAAGGCAACGATCAGGAGGGCACGGTCCACAGCCTGCTCATATCGGTTCAGGCTCGGGTGCGCTCACCGCAGCCGAGCCCCTCACCGATTCTTGCGCTTGAACAGCCCTTGCAAGAGCCCCGTCACCCCGCCCTCGGTTTTCTTCGCGCCTGATTCGTCGGCCCCGCCAGTCTTGTCCTTTCGTCGGGCGCGGGCTTCGTTTACCGCGCGCGCTTCGGCCCGCCGCACGTGTTCTTCCCGGTCCGTCGCTCGGACCGCGCTTACACCTTCTTGGCGCAGCCGCCGCAGGCGCAGGCGGCGCTTGGCTTCGACGTGCTCAGGATACTCTTCGACGGCCTCGGTGAATGCCTTGAAGGCCGCCGGTCGTCGGTCGGTGGCCAGCAACAGCTCGCCGAGCCGGTAGAGCACCTCGGCCTTGGCCCGACCCGGCGGCGGCTGGAGGGTCAACAGCTCTCGCGCGCAGTCCTCTGCCGAGCCCTGGCCTGACTCGAAGCGGGCCCGGCTGTAGAGAAAGCACACATTCCAGGGTTCGGGGTTCAGCGCCTTGGACCGCTCGAGCAAGGACAGCGCGTGTTCATAATCGCGTCGGCGAAACGCCACCTCGCCCTGTGTATATAGCAGTCGGGCCTTACGTTTATCAGAGGCCGAGCTGTACACTTTGCCCTGCTCCTGGGACAGCAGGCGCTGGCGCGCTTCGTCGCGCTGGGCGTCATCTCGCAGCACACTAAAAGCGTCATTGACCATGGCAAAGCAGTCCCGAGCCACTCGGCGCTCATCGGTACGGTCACGGGCATAGCGGTCGGGGTGGAAGCGCGCTGACAGCAGGCGAAAGCGCGACGCGATCGCCGCGGGCTCCATGTCGGCGCTCTTGGTGATGCCCAGGATGCCGGGAGCGTCGAGGGTCCTCAAGAGCTTGCGCTGGGCGAGCAGCTCGTTGAGGGCGTCGGAGCGTGGGGGCCTTGCGGGGCGTTTAGAGGGCGCGGCGCTGGGGGCGGTCGGCACCACCGGCGGAGCCAAAGCAGGCAGCCGCAGCCGTGCCAGCCCGAGCTGCAGCAACAGGTCGGCCGCCAGCCAGGCCTGGTCATCGTCGTCCACCAGCTCAGCCAGGGTTCGCGGGGTGCCCGCGGCCCGCCACAAGCGCAGGGGAACCGACGGGAGTCCCCCGGGTCCGATGCCGTCTTGAACCGCATCGAAGGTGTTGTCGAGCAGCGAACCGAGGACCGCTCGGACGCGAGCTGCCGGTCGAGCGGTGCGTAGGCCCTGGGCTATCAGCACAGGCATCGCCGTCGGGAGGGGTACGGCCTGGCCAGGGAGGTCGGCCTGCGGGTCGAAAAACACCATGCCGCCAGTCTGACCGACAGACTCGGCGACCGCCCGGCCGATGGCCTGGCCAGCAGCTTCGAGGACCAGGTCCGGCCGCGCCCCGGCCCCGATGGCGCGGCCCATCAGGCGGGCGAGGTCCTCGTCCTCATCGCCGTGGACACCGTGTTCGGCCAAGGCATCGCCGAAACCTTGTCCGCCGACGATCCTGCCCTCAGCCAGGAAGATCACGCGCTCACAATCACCCCAGACCATCTCCAGGCGTCCCGAAGCCCGGGTTCGGTGTGCGGTCCACAGCACGCGCACGGGAGGGTACTGCTCGACCGGGCCATCGACACTGGCGAGGTCGAGCGCGCTGGCTACGCTGTTCCGCTGGATTCGCTCCAGCCGTGCGAGGGCCGCGACCGCGCCCGCCATCGTGATCGGGGAAGGCAACACCGCATCGGGTTGCTCGGCGAAGACCAGACCCAGCCCTGAAGATACGCCCCGGCCAGTCCAGACGACCCTGGTCGCGTCGGCCGACGTGAAGTGCGCACGGACTCGGCGCCCCTCGGTGCAGCCCTGATCGGTGTCCACTACCACCACATTGGCCGCCATGGACATCGACTCGGTGACATTGTCGCAGGTGTCGATCTGGTGGCCCAGGGGCGCGAACGCGGCGTGCAGCTCGGCGAGCATGGATGCTTCGCGGGCGATCAACAGGATTTGGCTCACCAGGACTCCGAGAGCGATTCGTGCCTGCCCGTGCATCGATGATATTTGCACGGCATCATCGGCCAGGCGGTTCTTGCCCAGCGGGTCCATGGATCCTACATGGTCTTGTCGCTGGCCGCAGCAAGCGCCAGCAACAACCTTCCCCTCCCATCATCTACAGGGAACCCCACAATGGCCAGTGACAAAGTCACCATCGTCTCCGACGCATCCTTCGACCACGAGATCCTCGCGAGCGATCTCCCGGTCCTCGTCGACTTCACGGCGACCTGGTGTGGTCCCTGCAAGCGCATCGCCCCGCTGATCGACTCACTGGCCGACAAGCGCGCAGCCTCCCTCAAGGTCTGCAAGCTGGACATCGACAGCAACCCGCGCTCTCCCAGCAAGTTCGGGATTCGCGGTGTACCGACCCTGATGCTCTTCCATGGCGGCAAGCACATCGCCACCCACGTCGGCGCGCTCAACGGCGCCCAGCTCGACGACTTTGTAAACCAGGTTCTGTCCTGATCTCGCTCCGATCTGGCTCTGATCTCGCTCTGATCTCGCTCTGATCTCGCTGTAGCCGATCAGGCCGAAGGATCAGACCGCGACCGCCGAGTCCGATCCGGGGGCGTTCACCAGCCCTGCTGCCCCCAGCACGGCGATGCAGCCCGGGTCGTCGGGCACCACCACAGGCAGGCCGGTCGCTTCGCCCAGGGCCCGATCCAGATCGCGCAGCAAAGCGCCGCTGCCGGTCAACACGATGCCGGTCTCGGCGATGTCGCTGGCCAGATCTGGCGGGGTCAATTCCAGCGCCGACAAGGCCGCGTCCAGAATCATCCGGACGGGCTCGGACAAGGCGTGGTGGATCTGGTCGGGCCCGACCGTCACGGCGCTGGGCCACCCGCTGTCCAGGGCCCTTCCGCGCACTTCAAGTTCGGGACCGGGTGCGGTTGGCAGCGCACCACCCAGCGCCAACTTGATTTTTTCGGCGGTCTGCGACCCGATCAGGAGTCCATGGACTTCCCGAAGGTGGTGGGCGATCGCCTGGTCGAAGTGACCGCCACCGACCATGATGCGGTGGTGGTGAACGACGCCGCCCAGGGAGAGCACCGCCACCGTGGTGGTCCCGCCTCCGATGTCGACAACCATGTGGCCGCGAGCCTGGTCCACTGGCAGCTCTGCCCCGACCGCGACCGCCAGTGGATGTTCGATCAGCACGACCTTGTGTACACCGATGGACTCCACAGAGTCCCGCACGGCGCGCCGCCTCATCTCCGCGGTACCGTACGGAATGCAGACCGCGGCCCTTGGGGCCACCCACAAGCGCCGACCCTGCACTTGCAGCATCATCTGCCGCAACATGGCCTCGGCCACGTCATAGTCCGCGATCACGCCATCTCGAATCGGCTGGAAGACCCGAATATCCGGCGGCGTACGACCCAACATCTCCAGCGCTTCATCGCCGACGTGGATCACCTTGCGGTCTCCCGCAGGTCCTTCATAAATGGCGACTGCGCTGGCTTGACGGCACACGACGCCGCGACCGCGAACGTAGATTCGGGTCATCGACGTGCCCATATCGATAGCCAGATCGGCCGACAGGGCCCCGAGCATCGACTGGAACATGGGAAACGCGGGGTGGGAGTGGCAGGGCGGGAGTGGCAGGGCGGGAGCGGATCAAGGGTCGAGAGCGTGCTGAGACGCTATCACGCGGTCCATCCAGTCGATGGCCCGCGCTTGCAGTAAACCAAGGCAAGCGCTAGGTCGCCCGTCCATCGCCCGCGCTGACACCCCGTGTCGGCGCATTTCGAGGTGAACATGACCTTCATGGAAAAGATCCGCCGCTCCACCGACAGCACGGTGATGCGGGTCATCTTCATCATCATCGTCTTGGTCTTCGTCTTCTGGGGCGTCGGTTCCGGGGCGGGCATGCAGACCACGCAGGCCATCGCCACCGTCAACGGCACCCGCATCACCGACACCCAGCTTCAGCACGAGATGCGCGGACGGGTCCGCAGCCTGGGGGGAAACTCGATGGACGAGGACCAGATCACCATCCTGTCCAAGCAGGTGCTCGAGCAGTTGATCACCCAGGAAGTGATCGTTCAAGAAGCGGTAAAGGTCGGCCTGGAGGTGAGCACCGAGGAGATGCAGCACGCTGTGCTGGATATCGACGCTTTCAAGGACGGGGACGGGAGGTTCTCCGCGGAGCTCTACGGTCGCTTGCTCAAGCGCCAGGGCATGACAAAGGGCAAGTTCGAAGAGCAACTGCGTGACGATATGCTGCGCAACAAGCTCAAGGAGACCGTCGCCTCGGGCGTGAGCGTCAGCCAGGCCGA
>JAADHA010000657.1 GCA_013152105.1 Oligoflexia bacterium
GGGTCGGGGTCGGGGCGGGCGCCTGAATTGCGGGAGCGACGGGGGCGCTCAGCGGCAAGCGGATCAGAAAGGTGCTGCCCATGCCGGTGGCGCTGTTGACCTCGATTCGACCCCCGTGTCCGCGGACGACGCCGTAGACCGCGGCCAGCCCCAGGCCGCTGCCGTTCTCCTTGGTCGTGAAGTAGGGCTCGAAGATCCGAGACTGGGTCTGCGGCGACATGCCGCAGCCGGTGTCCTGCACCTCGATCACGACGTTCTGAGGGGTGGGAGGCTGGCCGGGGCGCGTGGGACCAGCGTCGGCATGCGTACGAATCGTGATGACGCCTGGGACGCCGTCGATGGCCTGCGCCGCGTTCATCACCAGGTTCATCAAGACCTGGCGCATCTCGTTCCCGTCGACACGCACGGATGGCAGTGAAGGATCCAGGTGGTGTCGAATCGAGATGTGCTTGGGCAGCGAGATCCCCAGCAGATCGGTCGTCTCGGTGATCAGCACGTTGAGGTCCGTAGGCGCCACGTCCAGACGACCGCCGCCCGAGTAGGAGAGCAACTGGCGCAGCAGGTCGGCGGCGCGTTGGGCGGTGGCGTCGGCGTCCTGGATGTGGCGGAGGGCCGGAGAGGCTGGTGGGAGCTGGCGCTCGGCCAAGCCCAGGTTGCCGGTGATGCCAACCAGCAGGTTGTTCAAGTCGTGGGCGATGTTGCCGGCCAGCATGCCCAGGCTCTCGCGAGACTGGCTGAGGACAAGCTGGCGCTCGATCTCGAGGCGTTCGTCCACGGCCCGGCGTCGGGCGTACTCGGCGCCCGCCTGGGTCGCCAGGAGCTGGAAGGCCGACAGTTCGGGGAAGCTGGCGGAGATCGGCTCGGTGTGCATGACGCCGAGGTGGGCCAGGGCCCGGCCGCTGGGGTCCGTGAAGGCCACCCCGGCATAGCTGTGTACACCAAGGTCGTGGAACAAATGGTCCAGAGGAAAGATCTGCTGGGCATCGCGACGCACGACGCGAAAGCCTTTTTGGTAGACATCCTGGCAAGGCGTGCCGGCCAGGTCATAGGTCACGTTGTCGACAAAACCGCCACCGTCCCAAAAAGCCAGGGTAGTGGCCTGAAGCCCGTCGTCCGACAGCTCGGCGACGAAGCCCATCTGCGCGCGGAAGATGTCGGCGACGTTGCGAGCCAGCAGCCGGGCGAAGTCCTGTGATCCCGTGGCGGCTGAGCGATGCACCAGCCCGTCCACGTAGCGATGCACGCTGTCTTGAACCAGCGCCAGGCTGGCCAGTTCGACGTAGTCGGGCAGTCGACGTTGAAAATCGTCGCCGACCAGGGCGTCGGTCGACGCGACGACACCCAGCACGCCGGAGGAGTGGCGCAGCCAGTCGGTGAGTGGCACGAGCACGGCGTCCAACTCAGGCTGATTCTGCCAGGGCTGGTCTTGTGTGGGCAGCGCACAGCCGATGGCCAAGGGAGCGCCCGGCGTGGCGGCGACGACGCGTAGGCTGCCGGGATCGTTGCGCTGGCCCAGGGCGACGAAGGCGTGACCACCCTCGAGGTGGGCCACGATGCGGCCGAGCAGGTGATTGACGACCGCCAGGGCTCCGGTCTCAAGCGGCAATTGATCGTGCGTGAACATAGGGGCTCCACAGGCCGGAGCAGCATATCAGCAGGTTTGCGTAGGCGAGATGGAGGTTGTCTGGCAAAGGTCAAACCACCAGCGGCCAAAGGCCAGGGTACACAGTGCAACCAAGGCCGTGCGCCCAAGCACTCCTCGGCCTGTTCTGGAGCCCCCCATGCAGCCCAACTGGACCCCCGACTCGTGGCGCGACCGCCCCGCTCAGCAACAGGCTGACTACCAGAGTCCGTCCGATCTTCGCCAAGCGGCCGATACTTTGCGGCGTCTACCGCCCATTGTCACCAGTTGGGAGATCGAGAAGCTCAAGCTTCAGCTCGCCGAGGTCGCCCAGGGCCAGCGTTTTTTGCTGCAAGGGGGCGACTGCTCCGAGCGCTTCGCGGACTGCCAGGCCTCGCTCATCGACGCCAAGCTGAAGGTCCTGCTGATGATGAGCGCGGTGCTCACCTACGGCGGTGGCAAGCGGGTCGCCCGCGTCGGCCGCATCGCCGGCCAGTACGCCAAGCCCCGGTCGTCCGCGGTCGAGACCATCAATGGTGTCACCCTGCCCAGCTACCGTGGCGATCTGGTCAACGGGATCGCCTTCACCGCTGACGCGCGGCGGCCCGATCCCCAGCGCATGATCGAGGCTTACTCGCGGTCTTCAATGACCCTCAACTTCATCCGAAGCCTGCTCTCGGGTGGCTTCGGAGACATCCACCACGTCGATGTGTGGGACCTGTCCTTCGTCGAGCATGCCGAGCAGCCCCACGACTATCTGCGCCTGGTAGAGGGCATGAAGGCGTCGGTCCGCTTTCTGGACGCCGCGGTCGGGCGAAGGCTCTCGGAGCTGGCGGACATCGACTTCTACACCAGCCACGAGGGCTTGCACCTGGACTATGAGTCGGCCGTGACCGAGCTGCCTCCCTTGCGGCAGGGCTGGTACGATCTGGGTACCCATATGCCGTGGATCGGCGACCGAACCCGCGCCCTGGATGGCGCTCACGTCGAGTTCTTCCGGGGCATCCGCAACCCCATCGGGGTCAAGGTCGGCCCGACCATGGACCCGGTCGAGCTGGTCGAGCTGATCTCGGTGCTCTCACCGGACAATGAGCCTGGTCGCATGACGCTCATCTGCCGCCTGGGCGCCGACCGGGTGCTCGATCTCCTGCCTCCTCTGGTCGATGCCGTGCAGCGCGCGGGCAAGGTCGTCGTGTGGTGCAGCGACCCGATGCATGGCAACACCTACAAGACCGCTGACGGCACAAAGACCCGGCACTTCGACCAGATCCTGGCCGAGCTGGACCACAGCTTCGAGGTCCACGCCGACGCGGGTACCTATCTGGGCGGCGTGCACTTCGAGATGACCGGGCAGAACGTGACCGAGGTGGTCGGCGGTGCTCGCGGGCTCACCGAGGCCGACCTGGGCCGTTGCTATGACAGCGATGTCGACCCCCGGCTGAACTACGAGCAGGCCCTGGAGATGGCCTTTCTCATCGCCCGACGGATAGGGGGTGAGCGTTAGGAGTCGTCAGGAAAGACGCCGCGGAATCACTTGGAATGGGTCTTGGCCAGGATCGTCGCCCGCGCGTCCTCGGCGTAGCGACGAGCCCAGGACCGGGTCGGGTCGGCGTGGACGATGGCCTCGAAGAGATCCAGGCTTCTGCGTGGGTCTCCGGCGGCCCGAGCGGCCATCGCTTCGTCCCAGTGTGCGTCGGCCAGGGTCGCACCGACCGCTGCGGCGGGTGGCGAGCGCACGTCCCAGCGACGGGCTCGACGCAAGTCCTCTACCGCGACACTCAGGTCCGACTCGTTGCTGGCCCGAGCGGCCCAGCAGTTTGCAAGTGGGCCCGCGGCGCGTTTGTGCAGCGTCCGCTCCCAGTCATCGTCCAGGGGGAGATGCTCCAGGGCGTCCTTCCAGGCACGATCCGCGGTCTCGCAGTCCAGCCCCTTGGCGGCCTGTATGGCCCGCTGCCAGTCCGCTTGGGCGTGGGCCCGTGCGTCTTGCTCTGACACGACTTGTAGGACGGACGGAAAGGTGACCTCGCCAGGCCCCGTCACGGGGATCTCGACCCGGCCTGCCTTGTCCACCAGAGTGAAGCCCATATCGTAGGTGCCAGTGGGCAGGTCGTCGGGCAGCGCCAGATCGTAGCGCCCGATGAAGACCTGGTCCGGTGGCCACTTGGCGGGAGGGTAGAGGCGCTTGTAGCCAGGGGAGATCTCGATTGTCGCGGTCGCAGGTCCCGAGAGCTTGACCTGGACCGTGAAGTTGCGCTTGGCCTTCTTGGTGCGAGTGCGAGAGAGCCCCAGCTCCAGGTAGGCGCCACCCGCGGGGTACACTTCGGGCGAGCGCACCGTGAAGCCGACCAATTGGTGACCTTTGTCGAACTGAACCGCTCGGTCCAGACCGCCTCCGTCATCGGGCCCATCATCGGGCCAGGCCGAGGCCGACAAGAGCGAGCGTGCCACCCAGTTGTCCTTGTTTCGACCGCGGGCCCGCGGCACCTCGACGTACAAGCTGTTGTAGAGCTTGCTTTTGCGAAGGCCCTTCTCGATATGGGCCAGGTCGAAGGTGGGCGGCTTGAGCAGGTAGTCCTCGTCGAAGCCATGGGTAGAGCGCGCCAGCGCCGAGGCCACATCGGTCAGCCCATACCAGTCGATGACGCGCCCGGTCGGAGGCGCGAACCACATCTGCCCACCCATCGCGTGGTCGACCGCCACCCACGGCCGGTCCAGGTGCAGGGTGCGAGCCATCTTGTTGAATTCCCGGACGCGGGTCCGGGTCGTCATCGGCGTCATTCCGGTGGGGTGTCGGGCGTAGCGGACGGTGAAGAACAGGTTCCAGACCATCGGGCCGGCCCCGAGCAGCACCATCAAGCCCATGCGAGCCCAGCGCCAGGGCAGCTTCCTGCTGATGAGCGCGAGTCCCGTGACGTAGACCATCATCAGCGGCAGAACCAGCGATGAGAAGCGACGGAAGCCGCTCATCCAGTCGCCATTTGTCTTCACGCTGAAGGCGAGGGCCAGCACCGTGAAGCCAGTGAAGAGCAAGCGGGCCGGGCCCTCGATACCTCTTCGGCGCAAGGCCAGCAGAGGCAGAGCGATCCCGATCACGGAGAAGACGCCGACTCGGGCCAGGTTGACCTTCGCGCCACCTGGAAGGAGCAGGAGAGCGACCGCCGCCACGGCGAGCCCCACCATGGTCTTCAGCCGCCAGCCTCGCAGCCCGCCCACCCCGACAAAGAGCACCGGCAGCAGGTAGGCCCAGCCCAGGCGGGTCCCCCAGTGTCGGAGGTAGGTCCAGCATCGGCTGTTCCAGTTGAGGGCCGAGAAGCGGGTCTGCTGGAGCTTGGCGTAGTACGGGAGAGGATAGGGCAGTGCAAAGTAGGCATATCGAGCAAATTGGTAGACGAGCAGCGGGGCGCCGAATATCGCGACCCAGGCCAGGATGCGGCGGCGGCGGCCGTGGTGCCAGTCGCCCCATGCGGCCAGAAGGAACGCGAAAGCGCCGTAGATTACGCCCTCGGAGTGGGTCAGTGCGACGCCCACAAAGACCAGGGCGGACCAGGGAATCCCACCGTCCTCGGTCTCGACCAGCAAGCGCCAGGTGCCGACGGCCAGCAGGAAGGACATCAGCGAGTTCTCCAGGCCCGCGCAGGCCCAGATCCCGTGCTGAGCGTTCGTCGCGACGAGGGCGGCGACCAGCATCCAGAGGAGGCGCGCGCTGCGTGCGTTGCGGTCCGGCAGGGGCATCCACCGGGCGATGGCCCAGGCAAGCGGGACAGTCGCGGCGGCGAGCAGCCCGCCGAGCACCTTGGACAGCACGAAGGGGTCGAGGTGGGCCGCCTGGCCCAGAGCGAGCAGGGCCATCCACAAGGGGTCGCTGTAGCCCTCGGCGCGCTCGCCCCCAGCGAAGGCCACCAGGCCATCGCCATTCACCAGGTTGCGGGCGTAGGCGAAGGTGATGGCGGCGTCGTCCACCCACCACTTGCGAAGCAGGATCTCGGGCAGCAGAACCACCGCCGAGAGCAGCGCCAACAACAACGCTTCCATGCGGGTCGGGACGGGGCGCCTGGCACGGCCGTCGACCGAGGCGGCAGCGATGGCTGGTGGTTGAGGAGGGGACAAGGCTGAGGACCGGTGCAGGGCGCGCCTGTGGCTGGCCAGGCGCAGGACTGAGCATCAGTCCAGCACGGACTCTATCTCGTCAGCGTAGTAAGACTCGACCAGCTCGTGGTTTCCCAGGTCTTCGGCGAAGTGGTCGAGGTGACGCCGGTTCTCGGCTGCCGATCGCGTGGCCCAGTGAGCGAGCAGGTCGCGGGCTTGCACCCGCAGGTCGCCGTGGTCCAGCTTGAGGTGCTTGACCGCGTAGGCCGCGACGATGCCCAGGTCGACGATGGCATCGAAGAAACCACCTGGGTTCTCTTCTTCGTCGAAGTGGCCCGGCATCGCGTCCACCACGTCTACCAGCAAGGGGTGGATCTCTTCGAGCGGCTCTTGCGCCTGGCAGCGTGCGATGAAGTGCCGGACCGTCTTGTGTACCTTGAGCACGGCGACGAATCGTTGTTCGGCCATGAGGTCCTCCAAGCTGCATCTTGCGCCTCATCGGGACCGGCTTCAACCGCGCTGCCGCCGGATCTGCCGCTGGAGCTTCCGCAGGGCTCCTTGCAAGCCTTCCTCCAAGACCGGGTGGTAGAAGGGCATGGCCAGTGCCTGGTCGACGTTGAGGCCGGCTTGGACGGCCCATGCCACCAGGTGCCCCAGGTGTTCGGCGTCGGGCCCGATGATGGTCGCGCCTGTGAGCTGACCGTCGTTGTCCGCGTAGACCTCTAAACGGCCGTTGGTGCGTCCAAGTACGCGAGCCCGAGACTGGAAGGCGAAGTCCAGCGAGCCAAGCTGGTCACCGCGTCGACCCACGAAGGCGACCTGTGGGTCGGTGAACACGATGGCCAAGGGGGTCTTGCGCGGGACGGCCGAGACATCCGGGTGTCGGGCCGCGTTGGCGCCGGCGATGGCACCTTCGTGGGCCGCCTCGTGCAAGAGCATGCGCGTGCCGCTGACATCGCCCGCCATGTAGACAGCGGACTCGCCGATGCGACCGGTGAGCGGGTCGACCGGAGGTAGTGGGTCCAGCCCGGCGGCGGCCAGATCCAGTCCGCTCAGGCGTGGCGCTCGGCCTGCGGCGACCAGCACCTTCTGCCAGGTGTCCTCGTGCTCTTCTCCGTCCTCAGTCCGGAAGCGGACCCGCGCCCCGCCGCCCTCGGCAGGATCCACGGCCAGCAGCTCGTGGCGCAGGTGCAGCGCGACATCCAGGCTGGTCCGCATCACCTCGACCAGCTTCGGGTCCGAGAGGCCCGCCAGGGCACCCGTCACGTCGAGCACCGTCACCCGCACGCCCAGCCGGTGCATGGCCTGGCCCAGCTCCAGGCCGATCGCGCCCGCGCCCACCACCAGCAGGGACTCAGGCAGGCGCTCGAGCTCGAAGATCTGGTCGGTGGTGATCAGCGCGTCTCCGGCAGCCTGCCAGGGGGCGGGGATCACGGGTCGAGAGCCGGTCGCCAGGATGATCGCGCCGGCCTGGGTTGTCTCGCCATCGGCCAGGATGGTGCGAGGACCGACGAAGCGGGCGCGGGCGGCGATCGGCTCTCCCAGGCTGGCGATGCCCTGGCGGGTCTTGGAGACGAAGCCGTCCCGCATGCGTCGTACGCGCTGAAGGACCGCGACCGGGTCGATGTCGACCGAGGCATTCACGCCGAAGTCAGATCCCCGCTGTGCGTCGTGGGCGATCTCGGCGGCGGCGATCAGCAGCTTGCTGGGCATGCAGCCAACCCGAGCGCAGGTGGTGCCCAGCGGCCCCGGGTCGAAGATTTTGACTGAGGCCCCCGCGTTGAGGGCCGCGCGGCGGGCGTTGAGGCCGGCTGTGCCGGCTCCGATGATGGCGACGTCGATGGATGGCTTCGTGGGCATGAGGGTCTCTGGGTGGGGTTGGGGGGAGTGAGAGGAGAAGAGCCATCGGCACCGCGATTCGTGTCACAAAAACGCGCCGCCGGGCGCACCGCAGCGGCGCCAGGACGGGGTAGGTTGCTTCGGTGAGCGATCAAGCACTCTGTGACCCCGACGAACTGGTGCGCCTGCTGCAAGCGGGCGACATCGACGTCCTGGACCGTGTGACGCGCTGCTTCGGTGAACGCCTGGCGATCGAGGGGCGCAGGCGCTGCCGATCCGTGGAAGATGCCGACGACGCCGTACAGGACGCGACCCTGGCCGCCTGGCGCTACGGTCCGGGCTTTCGGGCCCAGGGACGAGTCGATGCCTGGCTGGTGCGCCTGGTGGCGACCGCCTGCAACCGGATGCGCCGGGGCATGAAGCGCGACCCTTCCCTGCACCTGACCGACCAAGACCTGGCGGCCGACGACGACAGCCCCGAGACCCTGGCGGCCCGCAACCGGCTCGCTGTGACTCTGGGCGTTGCGCTGCAAGCGATCGATCCTCGCGACCGAGCCATCGTCCTGCTGGCGGACGCGCAGGGCATGACCGGCCCCGAGATTGCGGCGGCCCTCGACATGACGGCGGGCGCCGTGCGCAGCCGGCTCAGCCGAGCCCACAGGCGACTTCGCGATGCGCTGGCCTCCGAGGGCATGCGGGCCGTCGACAGTGAGCTGCTCACCGCCAGATCCTGAAGCTCGGCGCCCGAACCTCAGCCCCTCGAACCTCAGCCCCTCGAGCGTCCAAAGAGCGACGAGAACAGGTCGCTGAAGCTGGGCTGTGCGGGGCGCGTGCCATCCTCGCGGCAGCGACAGCGCTGCTCGCGGGGCACGTTCCGTAGGACTTGTTCTACGTGCGCGCCGCAGCCACTCCAGTCAGGTTTTCCACAGGTTCGGCAGGTCGTTCGTGAACACATCGGGGATCTCCAGGTAGTTGGGGGCGAGCCAGGGCTGAGCCTCGACCCTTGGAGCCAGTGGCGGCGGAGAGTGTGTCACGGCGGTGGGAGCGTGGGCGTCCCGATCGCGACGTGCGGCGCCTCATTCGCAATGGGGGAGGCAGCCGTGGGGCCTCAAGCCTACGCGGAGCGTTTGCCCCACGTCCACGCTCTCATGACCCGCCATCACTGCGCGACGTAGCCCAGAGCTTGCAGCGCCTTGATGGTTGCCTGGTCCATGAAGACACTGCGATGGGGTGGTGCGGCGGCGTCCCAGGCTGAGAGCAGGCCCACCAGGCGCGATGTCTCGGCGGGGTCGGGTGTGGCCAGGGGCTGTCCTGGGGCCAGGCGGTAGAGGGAGGGGCCCTGGTGCAGGAAGGGTGCGACAGTGAGGAAGTGTCCATCGTCGGCCACGCTGCGCTCGAAGTTGCGGTTGTTCCAGCCGTCCCTAGGCTCCAATTCGACGGGCTTGGTGGCCTCGGCGAAGCTTGGGGGCGTGTCGGGCAGGGGCTGTCCGGCGGCGGCGGCGGTCCACAGCGGAGCCAGATCCTTGCCATCACCCAGGCTGGGGTCCAGGCCGGCGGCAGCCAGGATGGTGCTGCCGACGTCCAGCAGTCGCACGTGGGCTTGCACGACCGTGCCCGCGGGCAGCGCGAAGTGACCGGTCCCCGAGAGGATCAAGGGGACGTGGATGGCGGGCAGATCGACGTTCAGACCGTGGCCATAGGGTGCCATGCCGGGATCATCGAGGGCTTCGCCGTGGTCCGCGAGGAGCACGACCAACGCGTCATCCAGCAGCCCCTTGCGGCGCAAGCCGTCCAACAAGAGACCGGTCTGCTGATCGGTCCAGGCCACCTCGGCCAGGTAGGCGGCCCGAGCCTGGGCGGCGTCGGACTTGGTGAAGGTGCCCTGCTTCATCTTCTCGATGAAGGGGCCCGGCTGGGTGGCTGCGGCTGGATCGTCCAGGAAGCGGGCCCGTATCTTGCGAGGAGCACTGTCCCAGGGGCTGTGCGGATCGAAGTAGTGGACGAAGAGGAAGAGCGGTCGGTCCTGTCGCTGGTCCGCCAAGAGCAGGGCGCGGGCCGTGACCCGGTCGGCGCGGTCTTCGTAGCGGTTGCGCACATGGGTCTGCAAGTGGTCGTCGTAGACCCGGAAGCCCCGCGACAGGCCCATGCGGTGGTCGAGGGTGCTGGCTCCGACCACGGCAAGGCGGTCCCAGCCCGCGTCCTCGAAGCGCTGCGCCAGCAGCGGAAAGCCAGGCGGTACCGGGTATCCGTTGCGCGGCACGGCGCTCTTGTGGGTGTCTCGACCGGACATGATGCTGGTGTGGCTGGCCAGGGTCGTGGGGGCGTGAGCCAGCGCCCAGGCGAACCGCACGCCGTGCGCTGCCAGGGCGTCGGCGGTCGGGGTCTGGGCCGCCGGACCGCCTTGGATCGGCAGGGAGTCGGCGTAGGCAGACAGCGCGTCGGCGCGAGTCGTGTCCCAGGAGATGAGGATCACGGCGGGCCGAGTGACAGGCGTTCCGGAACAGGCCACCAGCATCAGCAGGGTCGCGAGCATGCGGACGGCTAACGCGACGGCTCGCCCCTCAGGGTGCCCTGCGGTTCGGTCGTTTAGGCGGTACGGTCATGGCACCGCTACGGGCGCCATCCCGAAGCCCGGGCGTAGACCTCCTCCCAAGGAGTTTCGATGACGTTCCCTCGCCCCTTCCAAGCACTGCTGCTTCTCCTTCCCCTCTCCCTGCTGGCCTGCACCAAGGACAACGGGAGCCCAGCGGACACCGGGTCTTCGGATGGGGGCACGACCGACGCGGGTACCGCCGACGCGGGCACGACCGATGCGGGTACCGCCGACGCGGGCACGACCGATGCGGGCACGACCGACGCGGGCACGACC
>JAADHA010000238.1 GCA_013152105.1 Oligoflexia bacterium
CCAGGCGCGGGCCAGGCGTCGCCCTTGGGCATGGCCGACCCGCTGGTTCCCGGCAGGGTACGTGAGGCGCGGCCTGCCCATTGCCTGCGCCTCCTCCCGCCGGCCAGGAGCATGCCTGCTTCGGAGAGACCCCTGCCCACACTCCGCCAGCGCCTGGCTCAACTTCCGCCCCGCGCCCCGCTCAAGGCCGCGCTGCGGGCCTTTCTCCGCGCTCGTCGATGGCACGGCCGGGCGACCGGAGACCGCGGCGTCTATCGCGATCGTGCGTCGCTGGAGCGGGTCCTGAACACGTCGGTAGACCCGGCGCAGGACGCGGCCATCCAGGTGATCAAAGCGGCGCTCTGCGACATCCTGCACGCCGCCGAGGGCTCGGCTGCCGCGGGGCAGCGCGCCGCTGAGTTGGACCGGGCGCTGGTCTCGCTGCTGGGTCGGGTGGCGACGCAGCCGGTGATGGTCTCGATCTCCGGTTGGCCGCCGGGCATCTCGGCGACGGAGCGCGCCGCGCTGGTCGGGGTCTGCGGTGTCGAGCCCGATCGGATCTCGCCAACACAGGCCGCCTGGATCGTCCGCACGCTCGATGGCCAAGTCCTGGGGGGCTCGACCTTGCGGGTCAAGGTCTCGCTCCCGGCCGGCGTTCGCCTTCCGGCCCTCGCCCGCGGTGATCGCGACCGCAGCCGCCGCGGCGGCCCGACGGCCTGGCTGCCCCACCTCGACGACATCGGCCGGTACTCCCTGACGCCGCGCGCCATGGCCGATCGCCAGGTGGCGGACCTGTGCGGCACCACTCCTCACAGCCTGGTGGTCGACGCATTCTGTGGCTGCGGCGGGAACGCCATCGCCTTCGCCCTGGCCGGACACCGCGTGATCGCCATCGAAAAGGACCCGGACCGGGTGGCGCTGGCCAGGGCCAATGCCGCGGCCCTGGGTGTCAGGCTGGAACTTCACTGCGGGGATGTCGCGACACTGCTTCCCGGTCTCCTGCACCATCACCCTGGCGCCCTCTTGTTTCTGGATCCACCCTGGGGCGGGGGCGCTGCGGGCCAGGGCGCGCTGAGCTGGTCCGACCTGCTGCAGCTCTCCGATCGCATCCTGGTGGGCCCCGAGCGGGTCGTGCTGAAGGCGCCCAGCCACTTCGACCTGTCGACCCTGCCTAATCGGTGGCGTTGGCGCTGGCGCTTTGAGTCGAGCCAGCCGGGCGCGGACGGGCGGTGGGTGGTGGCGGCCATCACCTGTGTCGGCCAGACCGATGGCGGGGGTGGGTAGCTTGCGCAGGCGCTATGCTGGGGAGGTGCTGGCGGCTGGCGCTTGGCGGACCAGGTCCGCCGTCACTCCTCCACCCCTCGGCCTGGCGAAGCTGCCCGGCAGGAGACGGAAATGTCCGATGAGTCCACCAAGCCTGGCCGTCGGGGCTTCGCCTCGGGGCAGGGGCTCGATGCGATCTTCCCATTCGGCAGGGGCACAGACCGCGATGACGCGGATGCCACAGAGCCGGCACGGGTGGACGTCGGGTCGACGGGGCCCGCCGCCCCGGACCCGGTGGACCCCAGCTTGAACCTGGATCGAGCGCTGTTGGCGATGTCGCGCCGCCGACCGCGCCCGATCACGCCGCGGCTGGCGCCCCAGGCTGACTCCGATCCCGAAGATGCACCTCCTCCTCGCCAGTCTGGTGCGGGCAGCGACGCCGAAGACGGGCCCGGTCGCTGGCCTACCCAGGATGATCGCGTTGCGGCTGTGCGCCGGTTGATCCCTCGGCCCCAGCTCGAGTCGCCGCTAGTCAGTCCTCCCAAGATCAAGTCGGCCCTGCCCGAGCCCGAACCCGAGCCTCGCCGGGTTGGCTCGCAGCGACGGGTCTCGGCTGCGACCGCGGTCACCGACCGCCTGCCGCATCGCCGATTTCGCCCGGTGGAGCCCTCGACCCTGGAGGGGGCTGGCCTGGACGAGGGCCTGATCGAAGCGCTCGTGGTCAAGCACCTCTACCAGAATGCGGGTGCCAGTGGTCGCGCCCTGGCCTTCGAGATCGGTCTGCGACCCACCATCGTGACCCGCTTCCTCGAAGAACTCAAGATGCGCCGGCTGGCGGTCCATCGTAGCGCTGCGGCGATGGGCGACTTCTACTACGAGCTCACTGAAGAAGGCCGTAGCGTGGCCCGTGAGATCCAGAAGGACAGTCGGTACGCTGGTCCGGCCCCCGTGCCGCTGGACCAGTATGTCGACAGCGTCAAGGCCCAGGCGATCAGCACCGAGCACCCTCGGCGTGCCCAGCTTCTGGCTGCCTTTTCCGACCTGCTGGTGTCCGAAGATCTCCTGTCGCGGATCGGCCCGGCCCTGACCCATGGCAAGGGCATGTTCATGTTCGGCCCACCGGGCAACGGAAAGACCAGCCTGGCCGAGCGGATCACCGGGGCGTACAGCAGCACGGTCTACATTCCGCATGCCATCTACGCGGGCGGACAGATCATTCAGGTCTTCGATCCGGCTGTCCATGACGTGGTTGAAGAACCGGATGCCTCTCCGACGCTGTCCCACGGCAAGCCTGATCGGCGCTGGGTGCGCTGTCGACGGCCGACCGTGGTCGTGGGCGGGGAGCTGACGCTGGAAGCCCTGGACATCAGCTATGACGAACTTGACGGCGTCTGCGAAGCTCCGATCCAGCTCAAGGCGAACGGCGGGACGCTGGTCATCGACGACTTCGGGCGTCAGCGCTGTCGTCCTGACGAGCTCCTCAACCGCTGGATTGTTCCGCTGGAAAAGCAGGTCGACTACATCGCGCTGCCCGGCGGTCGCAAGGAAGCCTTTCCCTTTGAGTGTCTGCTTATCTTCTCCACCAATATGGAGCCTCGTGAGCTGGTCGACGAGGCATTCCTGCGGCGCATTCCCTACAAGATCGAGGTCAAAGGACCTAGTGAGGCTCACTTTCGCGAGCTGTTGGCCATCCAGTGTGCAGAGCTGAACCTGCTGGTAGAGGACGGCGCTGTCGACTACCTCTTGTCCGAGCACTTCACCAAGGCGGGCAGGGCGACCCGCTACTGCCACCCTCGAGACCTGATGATGCAGATCTACAACCTGTGTCGCTTCCGCGAAGAGCCGGGAATCGTGACCCGGGAGACCATCGATCAGGCCGTGCTGCTGTACTTCAGCTTGCTGTAGCATGCGCGGTGCAACACACCCTTGCCGGGTGGAGCGAGCGCGTGTGCGTGGACCCTGGCCTGGCTTTGGCGCATGATGTGGACAGGGACGAATCTCGGAGGCCGCATGCATCCCCTGAAGCTGCTCTCGCCACCGCCGCCAGGTCCTCGACCGCTCCGATGCCTCTGCGGGCGCGTCCTGGCGATCGGCGCCCTGGCAGGTCTGCTCATGGTGGGCTCGGCCCAGGCTTCTTCCCGCATGGTGGTCCAGGTCGATGGGGTCTTCGCCGTTGTCCTGGACAGCGTCCCGGTCACATCCCTGGGCAGCATGGGGCGGACGATCCTGTCCTCTGTCACTCCGGGGCAGCACAGCTTGCAGGTGCGGGACCCGACGGGGAAAGTGGTGTACCAGGCGACCATTGACGTGCCGGATAACGCCAGCGTCAGCGCGAGCTGGGACGGACAGCAGATGAGCCTGGTCGGAGCCCATGAAGTCACGGCGCTGACCGCCCAGGACGATGGGGCTTTTCGGGACCCGGCGGACGTGCCAGTGCAGCAACCCAACCCGGCGCTGGACGCGGCGAATGACAAGGACCGCAACAATCAGCTCGCCAGCTCCAACGGCCAGGCCCCAGTCAACGACACCCACGCGGTGGGCGGTCGGATCCCCTACGAGGTCGGGCAGGTGGCCAACACTGTCGCGGCGGCGGCGATCAGCATGCCCAGTTTGGCCGTCGACCCCGTGCTGTCGACCATTGGCAGCGGCCTCGCCTATACCCTCTCGACGGCCGAGGCCGGCGGGATCCGCAAGCACTACCAGCCGTCTTTGCGCCAGGGCAATCCCAACACCCCGCCGCCCGTGCTCGAGGATTTGAAGCTGATCAACGTCGGAGGCAAGCCGCTGAGCGTCTTTGTCGACGGGATGTGGCTGGACGACTTCGCGGAAGGTCAGACCGAGAAGACCTTCAAGATCGAGGTGGGGCGCCGCGAGCTGCAGTTTGTGGATCCGGCACGCAACGCGGTCGTGTTCCAGGGCTCGTTGCGCGTGAAGAAGGACTACGTGATCACGCTGGAGTGCTCACCGACCCAGCAGCCCCGAGCCACCAACGCGAGCTGGGCCTGGGCGCCGCTGTAGGCAGCGCAGTAGGCAGCGCTACAGGCAGGCGGTTCCCAGGCGATGGGTCGCGGCCTGCATCCACGCGTCGTAGGTTCGGGCCGAGAACAGGACGAAGCGGATCTGGCGGAGCGAGGTGCGGGTTTGGGTGTCCCGGTCCGGGTCGCCGCAGGCCCTGATACAGGTGTCGATCGCGACCCGTGCGGCTTTGTCTGGCGGATAGCCATACACACCACAGGAGATCGCCGGGAAGGCGATGCTGGACAGGTCGTGCTGGGTGGCCAGGTCCAGGCAACTGCGGTGGGCCTGAGCCAGCAGGGCGGCGGGGTCTGAGACCCGGTGGTAGACCGGTCCCACCGTGTGGATCACGACGCGAGCGGGCAGCTTGAAGGCCGGTGTCAGGCGGGCCTGGGCCGTGCGGCAGCGCACCCCGTGGTCGGCGGGCAGGGCCCGGCATGTGGCCAGTAGCTCGGGACCGGCTGCCCGGTGGATCGCCCCATCGACGCCTCCACCACCGAGCAGGCTGGTGTTGGCCGCGTTGACGATGGCGTCGTCCGCGACGTGGGTGATGTCGCCGCTCTGGACGATCAAGGTGCAGTGGTCAGTGAAGAGCCAGGATGTCATCAGGAATCTGGAGCCTCTTCCACCTTGCCGAACCACGGGGCATAGGCCCGAGCCCGGGCCCAGACATCGGCGGAGTAGTCGCCGCCGGTGGTGCGCTTGTCGACATCGGCGAGGGACTTGATGTTGCTGGGGCCAGTGTTGTACGCGGCCACCGCCCCTCGGAGAAGCTCGGCCGCAGTCCAGTCAGGGAATTTCCTGGTCAACTGGTGGCGATAGCCAGCCAGGATCCCGGCGGCCTGGTCGATGTGTTCCTGGCTCTTCGCCGTGCCTTGCAGGTCGTGGTAGCGCTTGTCGACCTGCATCACGCCGAAACCGTTGGCGTCGTACCGGGAGTAGCCCTGCTTGTCGAGCAGGTTCCCCCCGCGGGTCTCGCGACTGGCGATGGCGGCCAACAGGGCAGGGGGGAGCCCGTACTTGGCGGCGACCGCGTCGATGCTGTCCTTGAGGGTGGTCACCCGCGCTCGGTCGGTCTCGGCCATGGCCTCACTTGCGTCGACACCGCCTGCCAGGCCGTCCTGGGAGGCCGTGGAAGGTGACGCCCCGGTGGTCTCCAGGTCGAAGAGGATTGCGTTCGGGTCCTTGCCGGCCTGGTCCTCGCCCGACTTCAACTGCTGGAGCAAAGCCTGGTTACCGAACAGATCCTGGCTGTTGTGGGTATCGTGTGTCGCCGAGCCCTTGCCCTTGCCCTTGCCCTTGCCCTTGCCCTTGCCCTGGCTGTTCTTGGTGCCGCCGGGCCTTGGGCCGCCCTGACGGCGCTGGTAGTCGGTCATGGGTCGCTCCTGGTCCGCGAGAGTCTATTTCAGGTGGGAGTTCTGTTGGGAAAAAACGGATTCGCCCAGGTAAATGGAGGTCGACATCAGGGCGATGGCCATCAGGGCGATGGCTCCGGTTTTCCACCATCCACGATCCGGTCGACCTGGGTGCGCCCCCAGGTCTGGCTGTGGGCCAGTGGTCGAGGCTCGGCCATCTGCCAGCCGCCCAGGGCATCTTCAATGGCGGCGGCGGCGGCGATCGTGAGATGGTCGGCACCCTGGCGAGCGATGACCTGTACGGTGACGGGCAGGCCGCGACTGTCCAGGCCGGTTGGGACGACGGTCACGGCACACTGCATCACGTTGAAGATGGCCGTGTAGCCGAAGTGGAAGGGCGTGGTCCACGCGCCCCGATGCTTGGGAGCAGGGCGAGAGTAGGGCGGGTGCAACAGGACCACATTGCCGGCGAGGAGCTGGTCGAGCTGGTCGCGGAGTGCCTGGCCTTCAAGCAGGAAGCGCCGTCGCAGGCCGGGTGCGAGGTCGGTCAAGGCCGCGCCCGCGGTGACGATGAGCGCATCCAGGCTGTGCCGGGGCCGGCCCATGGCGCTGCGCAGGAGCTCGGCGATGACGCTGATCTTGTGTCCCTGGCCCAGGATCTCCGAGTAGGGCTTGCTGCTGGCCTCGGCCAGCATGGCGGACCAGATCTCGACGCCGTGGCGCAGCCGGTCCAGGCGCAGTTCACGAAGCCGGGCGCCGCGATCTTGCAGGGCGGCGGCGGCTTGCTGCACGGCGATGCGCATGCAGTCGTCGACCGGAACGCGCCCGTTGGTGGGGAGGGGGATCACGTCGAGAGCGCTGAGGTCGACTGTGGCGGGGTCGATGAGGGTCGCGTCCTTGCAGTGGATGTCCACGCCGTCGGGCCCCGCCAGGATCTTGAGCAGTGGCCACAGGTCTTCGACCCGTCGGACCAGCGGTCCGGTGCTGAGGAAGGCGTTGGTGCCGTCCATGATGCCAGGAAACTGACCGGTGTTCGGCACCAGGCCGCTGCCAGGCTTGTGTCCCACGACGCCGCACATGGCGGCCGGAATGCGGATCGAACCCCCGATGTCGCTGCCCAGGCCGACCGGACTGGCCCCTGCGGCGACCAGTGCGGCTTCTCCGCCTGACGAACCGCCCGAGGTTCGGCTGAGGTCCCATGGGTTGTTGGTGCGTCCATAGACCAGGTTGGTGGTCTCCATCCACAGCCCACCCTCGGGCGCATTGCTGACCCCCAGGGGGATGAAGCCCGCTGCCTTGAGCCGGGCGACCACCGGAGCGTCCTGGTCTGCGATGTGGTCCTTGAGGGCCAGCACGCCTCCGGTCTGAGGCATGCCTTTGACGGCGAAGAATTCCTTGATCGTGCATGGCACGCCCAGGAAGGGGGGCAGATCGTCCTGGCCCTGACCTGTCTTGCCGTCGAGACGGCGTTGCGCGACCTGGGCCTGGGCGCGAGCGGCCTGAAACCGGTCCACGACCATGGCATTGAGCAGCGGATTCACCTGATTGACACGTTCGATGTGAGCGTCAACCAGATCGGGGGCGGTCAGATCACCCTGACGCAGCGCTGCTGCCAGGCGGGTCGCGGAGGCGCGCAGGGGGTCGAAGTTCAGCACGCCACCACGGACGGACACGTCACGAGACGACGGTGGCGAGGAAGATCGTGGCGGCGAAAAGACCAAGAACCAACAGTGACATCAGCAGTACGCCGACCAGCGTGGAGCCAGTGGCTGGCGCGGCTGCGACCCCCGCCTTCGCCGCCGCGGACACGGTGTCTCCAGTCGGTGCGTCCCCAGTCGGCATTGGCGGTGTGGCCAGTGTCGGTTCGGCGCCCGCTGCGTTTTCGACACCCGCTGCGTCTTCGGCGTGCGGCCCGAGATCGAGCTCGCCCACGCTGTAGAGGGTGTTTATCTTGGCCGTCACCGCGGCCAGAAGTTCATCTGTGCTGGCGAAAACCGTAGGGTCTTCGCTGACATCTTCTTCTTCGCATTCTGGATCGGGTAGCTCGAGATCGTCGAAGTCGACTGGGCTGCCGTAGTCGATGTCGTCGTACACACGCGCTCCAGTGCAGGCGTCAGGTAAGAACCAGTCGCCTGCCGATCCCGCGGTGTCGCGGATTCGTCGCGCGTTTAACCCGCTGTCAAGAGTTTCGCTTCCCCCCGCCACCCTGGGGATTGCTTCGAAGGCCCCCACGGTAGCGCCCTCCCTGGTTATCGGAGGCCTCATGGATCTGGTGAGCCGCACCCTGTCAGCCCTGGACTGGCCGGTCGTACTCGATGCCCTGTCGCGTCACGCACGGACGCAACGGGGCGCTCGTGCTGCCAAAGCTCCCGACCTGGTTGGCGACCTGATCGCGGTGCGTCAGCGCTACGCGGCGGTGGCCGAGGTGGGCCGCCTGGAGGCCACGGGCGAGCGGGTCCCGATCGGCGCGGTGAGCGACATCCAGGCGCTGCTGTCTCGTGCGGTTCGCGGATCGACCTTGGAGGGCGAAGACCTGCGCAGTGTCAGTCAGTGTCTGTTGGCCTTGCGACACCTCAGGCGCTGGGTCGACGAACAGGAAGACGACATCCCGGCGCTGCGGATCCTGGTCTTGCCTATTGACGTGGACGCCGAGCTATGCGACACGCTGGACCGTAGCTTTGATGACACGGGCAAGCTCTCTGAACGGGAATACCCCGAGTTGGGCGCGCTGCGTCGCGCGGCAGAACGCCTGCGGGCCAGAATCCAGCAGACGCTCGACGAGATCCTCTCGGGAAACGCGCTCGGTGGCGTGCTCCAGGATCGCTACGTGACCCAGCGGGATGGGCGCTTCGTCATTCCGGTGCGCGCCGATCGTCGTCGCGGGCTGGGGATCGTACACGGTCGCTCCCAGTCGGGCGAGACGGTGTTCGTCGAACCCGCCGCGGTTGTGGAGTTGCACAACGAGCTGTCCCAGGCCGAGTCTGAGCTGATCGCCGAGACCAGCCGCATCCTCAGCGTGCTCTCGCACATGCTGGGACGCTTCGGGGCCCCCCTCGCCGACGCGCTGCTCGCGGCCGAGCAGGTCGATCTCGCGGTCGCGCGCTGCGGCTTGGGCAAGGAACTCAAGGGCGTGCTGCCCAAGGTCGCCGACCAGGGCGTCATCGACCTGCGCCAGGTGCGTCACCCGGTCCTGGCCCTGCGGGGGATCGACGTGGTCGCCAACGACCTGCGCTTGGACGGTGAGGTCCCGGGGCTGGTGCTGTCGGGGCCCAACACCGGCGGAAAGACGGTGGCCCTCAAGGCGCTGGGCCTGGTGGCGCTGATGGTCCGATCCGGCATCCCGGTGCCCGCGCTGGAGGGCAGCCGGGTCGATCTGTTCACGCCAGTGGTGGCAGACATTGGGGACTGGCAGTCGGTCGAGGGGGATCTGTCCACGTTCTCGGGTCATGTGGCCGTGCTCAAGGCGATGCTGGTGGCGGCCGCCCAGACCCAGGGCAGCCCCGCCCTGGTCTTGCTCGATGAGGTCGGCATGGGCACCGACCCCGCACAGGGGGCCGCGCTGGCTCGTGCGGTACTGGAGACCCTGGTCCAGGGCGACGCCCGCGTCGCGGCGACGACCCACTTCACCGAGCTCAAGGCCCTCGCGGCGGTGGATCCCCGCTTTCAGGTCGCGGCGGTGACCATCGAGGACGGGCGGCCGACCTACCGGGTGCAACTGGGTGCCGCCGGAGAGTCGCACGCCTTGGCCATCGCTCAGGGGTTGGCCCTGCCCCAGGCGGTGGTCGATCGGGCCCGCCAGCTCTTGTCCAGCACTCAGCGCGAGGTGAGCGACCTGGTCAGCCGCCTGGAAGATGAACGCAGCGCCCTGGCCCACCAGGTCCGTGAGCAAGCCGCAGAGCGGCAGGCATTGCACGATCAGCTCGCCGAGCTCCAGGCCCGCGAGTCGCGTCTGGAAGACCGCAGTCGGCAACTGGAGCGGACGGTCAGCGAGCGCTTCCAGGCCGGCCTGCGCGACCGCGAACGGGACCTCAAGCAGCTCATCGCGACCTTGCAGGCCAACCCCGATCTTCGGCGTGCTGGTCGGACCTTGGAGCAGATCAGGGCGCTCTCCGCCGCGGCCCAGGTCGCTCCTCCTGGTCCGGCGCCGTCGGGGCCCCCACCGACCAGTCTGGCGGTCGGTGACGCCGTGGTGGTGCGGTCGCTACACCGCAAGGCACGGGTCCTGCGCCTGCTCAAGGGGGACCGGGTCGAGGTCCAGGCTGGCGTGATGAAGATGAAGGTCGCGCGTGCGGATCTGGAGGGCACCCGAGGCGAGCGAATCGTGGTGCCGAGCCCTCGCCCTGTGGCACCCGTGGCGCCTGCTCCACCGTCCAGCCTGGGCAAGCTGCGGGTCCAGGCCAACACCTGCGATCTCCGAGGACAGCGCGTGGTGGACGCCCTCGAACAGGTCGACCGCTTCCTGGCCGAGCTGGGCGGCTCGGACTTCGATGTCGGCTGGATCCTGCACGGCCACGGCACGGGCGCCCTCAAGCAGGCCGTGCGTCGGCACCTGCCCAGCCGTCGCGAGATCAAGCGCTGGAAACCCGCGGACACCTCAGACGGGGGCGACGCCTTCACCATGGTCGAGCTGGGCTGAGGCGCGATCTAGACAATCGGTTTGATGGGTGAGGGGTCGGTGGCGGCGGGCGAAAGTAGTGGTCGTTGGGGGCGCACAGAAGTTGAAGGAAGCGCGACGCAAAAGCGACGCACAAGCGACCGG
>JAADHA010000458.1 GCA_013152105.1 Oligoflexia bacterium
CAGCCCGGTCACTCGAGCGATCATTGCGACAGACGTCAGTCCGTCATGGGCACACGCAGAGAGACAGGCGCCCACGTCGATTGCGTACTCGCGAGGCTGCTTGTCGTTGCCGTTGACTGAAGTCGTGTCGTGAAGTCGGCCGGTTGCCGCCACGGTTTCCCCCTGTGAAAAGGGTTGGAGGGTTCACGCATCGACTACCCATCGATACCTGTTTGAAGGTTGCCATGAGGGACGCGGGATATCTACCCCCCATTTTGGTGCCAGGAGCTGGGAGAAGTGTCGGGCACGCTCCCGTCCGCCCCTCATCCCTCCAACACATCCCCCAAAGCCACATCCCACCGCGGCAGCACCAGCCCCTCGCCGTCGCTCCCCGGCGCACCTGTAAACGCGGCGAGGAAGCGGTCACTGTTCAACACGCTGCGGGCGGGCCGAGGTGCGCCACCCAGGTCTGCCCGGGTGATCGGTCGGGCCGAGAAGGGCAGGTGAAGCTGCTGCGCCGCGGCCTCGATCCAGCCCCAGGGCGTGGTCTCGCCGAGACATGCCAGGTGAAACAGACCGGTCTGGGTACCGGCCGCCGCCATGAGCAGGCCGCGAGCGACCAGGTCAGCGGGGGTCGGGGTGCCGACCTGGTCGGTGACCAGGGACACGGTCCGGCCCTGGGCGAGGGCGGCGAGGGTGCGGGCGAAGAAGCCCGTGTGGTCGGGATGGTAGACCCACTGTACACGCACGACGACGGCGCCGTGTGCGGCGGCCGCCTGTTCGCCACGGGACTTGCTGGTGGCGTAGACCCCAACGGGAGCGGGCGTCATCTCGGGCACCAGATCCGCGTCACTGTTCAGGCTGTAGTCAGTGCCGATGTGGACCAGGCGGATCCCTCGTTGTTGGCAGGCACGAGCCAGGGCGGCGACGGCGTGGTGGTTGACCGCCTCGGTCCGCTCGGGCTGCTGCTCGGCTTTGTCCACCCCCGCCTGGGCGGCGGCGTTGATCACACAGTTCGGGCCAGCGTCGAGCAGCTCAGCCAGGGCGCCCTGGTCGGTGATGTCGAGCTGTTTGTGGGTCAGCCCGGTCGCCCCAGCGCGCACCAGCGCCTGGCCGATGAGTCCCCCCGCACCCGTGACAAGTACCTTCACAAGCCCCGGCTGTCATCCACAGACACGACCCGGTCCTGGGTGCCGTCAAAGCCGGCGGGCGCCTGGTCGGGCTGGTCGCGGTAGAATTTCTCGGCCAGGGGCTTCTTGCCGTCCATCAGGTCGGTCATGTAGGCCTTGTCGTGGATCATGTCCTGGCGCGTGAAGCTGTTGATCTCGTAGATGCCCGTGTCCATGCGGATCGCGTCCTTGGGACAGGCTTCGACGCAGTAGCCACAGTAGATGCAGCGCAGCATGTCGATCTGGAACTGGACCGGGTACTTCTCGATGGGCTCGTCGGCGTCCTCGCCGGCCTCGATCGTGATGCAGCGGGCGGGGCAGACCTGGGCGCAGCACATGCACGCCACGCACTTGACCTTGCCGTCAGGCCGCGTGGTCAGGCGGTGCGCGCCCTTGTAGCGGTCGGGCATGACCCGGCGCATGTCGGGATACTCGACGGTCGGCTGGTCCTGGTGGAACAGGTTGTGCAAGCCATGCTGCAGCGTGATGTACAGGCCCCGCAGGATCTCGGGGATGAACAGGCGCTCGAGGAAGCTGCGAGGCCGCTGGACGGGCAGGGTCATGGCGCACCTTTTCTTGGAAGACGGTTCACAGGATGGGCAGGCTTAGACCGCGTGTACGGCCTCGCGCACGATGACCCACACGCCGGCCAGCATGATGGTGCCGATGGCGGTTGGCAACATGGCGCGCCAGCCCAGGTCCATGAGCTGGTCGTAGCGGAAGCGCGGGAGGGTCCAGCGCACCCAGATCATGAAGAAGGTTCCGAAGAGGACCTTGATGAACAGGCTGCCGGTCTGCAAGGCGAAGGCCAGCAGTTCGGGGCCCAGCACGGTGCCACCGACCAGGCCCAGGGCCCCGACGACACCCAGGCCCAGGGCAGACAAGGCCGACATGGTCCACATGCTGATGAAGAACCGAGGTTCACGGTGGCGGATGTCGTTCTTGGCCAGGGCCCGGTAGAAGGGCCGCTTGCTTCGCCGCCAGGCGATGAAGGCGAAGGCCAGGGACACCGGCACGCCACCGAAGCCCAGCACCATCAGGATCAGGTCGCTGTGCGCCCGGATGGCCGCCCCGTCGAGGAAGGGGATGTTGTAGCCGCCAAAGAAGAGCGTCGCGGTCACGGCTGAGCCGACGATCATGTGGGCGTACTCAGCCATGAAGAAGAGCGCGAAGCGCAGCGAGGAGTACTCGATGTGGTAGCCAGCCACCAGCTCGGCTTCGCCTTCGGGGAGGTCGAAGGGCATGCGGTTGGTCTCGGCGAAGACGCTGGTCCAGAACAACAGGAAGGCCAGCCCGCCGACTACCCAGCCGATCAGCACGAGGGGGTCGAAGCTTGGGGAATTGAGCACGCCGAAGATGCCCCAGTTCCAGATGGGGCCGGCCTGTTGGGCCGCGATCTGGTCGAGGCGCGCCGTGCCGTAGAGCATGAACATGGCGGCGACGGACAGCCCCATGGCCAGCTCGTAGCTGATCATCTGGGCGCTGGCCCGCAGCCCCCCCAAGAGCGAGAACTTGTTGTTGCTGGCCCAGCCCGCCAGCATGACGCCGTAGACGCCCAGGCTGCCGATGGCCAGGATGAACAGCATGCCGCCGTTGATCTGTGCCACCTGGAGCGGGATCTCCATGGCGGCGGTGCCCCCCCACAGCGAGGTCACGCTGATGGGCAGCAGCAGGGAGTCGCCCCAGGGCACCACCGTGAAGGTCGTCAGGGCCACGGACATGGCGATGACCGGGGCCGCGAACCAGAAGCCCTTCTCCACGTGGTCAGGGATGATGTCTTCCTTGACCACCAGCTTGACCACATCCACCAGCGTGTGGACCAGACCCGCGGCGCGGATCCCCATGATGTGGGCGCGGTTGGGCCCCCTGCGGTCCTGGATATAAGCCGAGACCTTGCGCTCGGCCCAGATGAGGATCGGCACGATCTGCATGACAAAGGCCAGCGAAAACACGCACTTTATCAGCACGACGATGAGCTCGGCCCAGTGGTTTTCCATGTCCGCTCCCGCGGGAAGCTGCGCTACTTCGCTGGTTCGTGATGTTCTTGAGATGCTTGATCTGTCTGAGCTTCGGGCTGTGGCGCGACCAGGGGCAGGCCCTGGGTGCCCAGGGCCCGATAGGTCATGTCGGCAAAGGCGGGGACCTGGGCCGAGAGCTTCTTGAAGGCGATCGCCGCCGTGCTGGCCCCGGGGGCTTTGCCCAGGCTGGCGCCGAGGCGGTCGAGAAGCTGCCAGGCGGGCCGGCTATCACCGGCGGGGTGGACCGCCCGTCGCACCCGCTGCACCTGGCCCCTTCGATTGGTGTAGGTCGCGTCCTGTTCCACCGTGTGGGCGGCGGGCAGGACGACGGCGGCCTTGTCGACCGTGCCGTTGCGGTGCGTCCCGATGTAGAGCACCGCCACGCCATCCGCGGCATCGCCCAGGCGACCCAGCACATCGTCCTGGAGCACCAACAGCGTCTTCAGGTTGCCCTCGCGCACGGCGTGAGCCAGATCCGCGCCGTCCCCGATGCTGGCGTCGTGCCGAGTCAGGGCCCGCACGCCCTCCGTGTTGGGGTTCTTGTCCGCGTCGATCAGCAGATCGTCGACCCGGTCCCAGGCGCCCGGGTCGTTGCCCTGGCACCAAAAGACCGAGGCACCCTTCAGGGCGTCCTTGGCCAGGCGCCACAGCGCCCAGTTGGCTTCGTTGCTGGCCTGGGTCCCCAGCACGACGCCGACGGTGCCGGGCTCGGCGCCTTGCAAGGTCTCCACTGCTGTCTGCATGGCGGCGTCGGTGTTTCCGACCTGTCCCTCGACTCGCGCCTGCAGCAGGCGCCCGAGGCTGGTCAGATCCTGCCAGATCATGCGGCCGTGGTCGCACATCCAGCTCTGGTTGACCGCGTCGTTGCGGCGCGGCTTGATGCGAAAGACCTGGTTCCGCTCATGGCAGACCTTGATGTCGCAGCCGGTCGCGCAGGCGGTGCAGATGCTGTCCGTGTCGGTCAGGTACCAGACCCGCTTCTGGAAGCGGAAGTCCTTGCTGGTGATGGCCCCGACCGGGCAGATGTCCGCCAGGTTGCCCTGGTAGTCGTGGTCGATCCGCACGCCGGGGAAGATCCCGATCTCGGTGTGGTCGGTCCGGTTGAACAGGCGCAATTCCCCGGTGCCGGTGATCTGGTCGCCGAAACGAACGCAGCGGCTGCAGGCGACGCAGCGTTCTGCATCGAGAACCAGGTGGTCGCCGATGTCCTGGCGCTTGTGCTTGGTGACCTTGGGGTCGGCCAGACGCGACTCGTACTGGCCGTAGTCCATGTAGTAGTCCTGCAAGCGACACTCGCCGGACTGGTCGCAGATCGGGCAGTCCAGGGGGTGATTCTTGAGCAGGAATTCCATCACCGACTTGCGCATCTGCTTGACCCGCGGGGTGTCGGTGCGGATCGCCAGGCCGTCGCGGGCCTGCATATTGCAGGCGATGTCGGGCCCTCGGCCACCCGCCTCGACATCGCACAGGCACATCCGGCAGTTGCCAGCCACCGTCAGGTGTGGGTGGTAGCAGTAATGCGGGATCTCGATCCCGATCTTGGCGGCGGCCTCGATCATGTTGGTCCCGGCGGGAACCTCGACCTCGATGCCGTTGATCTTGACGGTGGGCATGGTCAGCTCGGGAAGGCCGCTACTTGGCGGAGGCGGCAGGCCGCCAGTCATCGGGAACGCTCACACCGGCCCGTCCGAAGAACTCTTCGGGGAACTTCTTGAGGAAGCTCTGGACCGGCATGGCGGCCGAGGCGCCAAAGAAGCAGATGGTGCGAGAGTGGATGTTGTTGGCGACATCGCGCAGGATGCGGATGTCGTCTTCGGTGCAGTCGCCGCTCTTGAGTCGGTCCAGGATGGAGAACATCCAGCCGGTGCCCTCGCGACAGGGCGTGCACTGGCCGCAGGACTCGTGGGCGTAGAAACGCAGCAGGTTGGCCAACACGTCGACCAGGTCGGCGCGCTCGTCCATCACGATGAAGCCGCCGCTGCCCAGGTAGGACCCGGCGACTTCATTGATGGACTCGTAGTCCATGGTCGCCTTGGCGACTTCTTGCGGGGTCATGATCGGCACCGAGCTGCCGCCGGGGATCACCGCCTTGAGGGTGTGGCCGTCGAGCAGTCCCCCGCACTCGTCGTTGAGCAGCTCCATCATCGGGTAGCCCAGGGGCAGTTCATAGACGCCGGGCTTCTTGATATTGCCAGAGCACGAGAAGAGCTTGGTTCCAGAAGCCTTCTCGGTGCCGATGGCCCGGTAGGCGTCCGGGCCGTGCTCGATGAGCCAAGGCACGACCTGCAAGGTCTCGACGTTGTTGACGATGGTCGGGCTGTGCCAGGCGCCCTCGACCGCCGGGAAGGGGGGCTTGAGCTTGGGCTGGCCGCGGTGCCCCTCGATGCTGGACAACAGCGCGGTCTCTTCGCCGCAGATGTAGGCGCCGGCCCCCTGGTGGGTCCAGACGTCGACATCGACACCGCTGCCCATGATGTTCTTGCCCACATAGCCCTTGGCCCGCGCTTCCTTCAGGGCGTCGTCCAGGCGATCCTTGACGTACTTGAATTCGCCTCGAAGGTAGATGTAGGCCGCCTTGGCGCCGATGGCGTGGGCCGCGATCACGCAACCCTCGATCAACATATGGGGGTCGTTCCAGATGCAGTAGCGGTCCTTGAAGGTGCCCGGTTCGGATTCATCGGCGTTGCAGATCAGGTAGACCGGCTTGCCAGCACGCTTTTCAGCGTTGGGCACAAAGGACCACTTCAGGCCGGTGGGAAAACCGGCCCCACCGCGGCCCCGCAGGCCGCTGGCCTTGACCAGAGCCGTGATGTCGGCGGGGGCCATGCTCAGCGCCTTGCGCAACGATGCATAGCCGCCGTGTTCTTCGGCGACGGCCAGCGTGTGGGAGCCCGCAAGCCCCCAACGGCGGGTCAGGATTCGAGGCTTCGGAACGTCCACTGGTCTACCTCAGGTCGCGGCGATGGCAGGGGCTGGCCTTGGGCCAGGCCGTCGAGGATCGCGTCGATGCTGTCGGGGGTGAGCTGCTCATGGAAGTCGTCGTCGATCTGCATCATCGGAGCCGAGCCGCAGGACGCCAGGCACTCGACGCGCATCAGCGTGAACATGCCGTCCGGCGTGGTCTCACCTTCCGAGATGCCCAGCTTCTTCTTGATGTGGTCCACGATCTGCTCAGCGCCCGCCAGCTTGCAGGAGAGGGTGTGGCAGACCTGGATCAGGTACTTCCCGGTCGGCTGCTTCTTGAGCATCGTGTAGAAGGTGGCGACCGAGTAGACTTCGCTGGGCGGGAGATCCACGGTGGTCGCAACCAGCCGCATCACGTCGAAGCTGAGCCAGCCCCACTTGCGTTGGGCCATCCACAGGATCGGCAGCAACGCGGACCGCTTGGTTGGGTAGTGGGTCATCAGCTCGGCGATCTCGGCCTGGTCTTCAGGTGACCAGTCGACGGGGCCGTGGCCATCTAGCGGCGGAGTGGGGAAGTGGGCCATCGGTCTACCTGTCCAGTTCGCCGGCGATGACGTTGATCGAGCCCAGGGCCGCGACCAGGTCAGCCACCATCGAGCCGTTGATCATGTGGGGAAAAGCGCAGTAGTTCGCGAAGCAGGGGGGCCGGACGCGAACCCGCCAGGGCTTGGGGCCCCCGTCGCTGACAATGTAGTAGCCAAGCTCGCCGTTGCCGCCCTCGGTCGCCGAGTAGATCTCGCCCTTGGGCACGCGGGCGCCGTGCATCACCACCTTGAAGTGGTTGATGAGGCCCTCCATCGTGTTGTAGACCAGGTCTTTCTGGGGCAGGACCACCTGGGGGTCGGCGGCGATGAAGGGTCCGTCGGGCAGGCGGTCGGCAGCCTGCAAGATGATGCGGCGGGACTGCTCCATCTCGTCAAAGCGCAGCATGATCCGGTCGTAGGTGTCACCGTTCTGCCGCGTCACGACGTCCCAGTCGTACTGGTCATAGCCCCAGTAGGGCTGGGCGCGGCGCACGTCATAGGCGACGCCCGTGGCGCGCAGGCAGGGGCCGGTCATGCCGAAGTTCAGGGCGTCTTCCTGGCTGATCGAGGCGACGCCCTGGGTGCGGTCCATGACGATGCGGTTGCGCTCCACCAGGCCGCGGACGTCGGCCAGCATCGGGCCGAGTTCTTCCATCACGACGCGCAGCTTGTCCAGCCAGCCGTCCGGGATGTCCATCGCGACGCCGCCCAGGCGCGGGTAGTTGACCATCATCCGGGCGCCGGTCAGTTCTTCGAACAGGTCGTAGATGCGCTCGCGGTAGGCGTAGAGGTACCAGAAGTTGGTCAGGGCACCCAGGTCGACGAAGTTCGTGCCGGCGCAGACCGCGTGGTCGATGATGCGGGCCATCTCGCTGGTGATGACGCGGATCGCCTGGGCGCGAGCCGGTATCTCCATGCCAATCAGCGTCTCGACCGCATGGCACCAGGCGTTTGAATTGTGCACCGGGCTCATGTAGTTGAGCCGCTCGGCGTACGGGACGACGTGCTCGAAGAAGACGTTTTCCGCCTGCTTCTCGAAGCCGCGATGCAGGTAGCCGATCTCGCAGCCCGTGCGGACGATCGTCTCGCCGTCGAGCTCGGCCTGTATCCGCAGGGTGCCATGCGTCACCGGGTGGCTGGGTCCGATGTTGATCACCAGCCGTTCGGTCGCGATCGGTGCGAGCTTGGTGCTCATGCGTGCTCCATCATGCCCACTCGGGATCGTCGGTCAGCAGGTTGTCCACGGGACGAGCCAGCTTCTGCCGCTTGTTGATGGGGTAGTCCTTGCGCAGAGGGTGCCCCTCGAAGTCGTCGTGGTTCAGGATCCGGCGCAGGTTGGGGTGGCCCGTAAACGCGATGCCGTACTGGTCGTAGACCTCGCGCTCCATCCAGTTCGCGGTGCGCCAGATCTGCCAGACGCTGGGGACCGCGACTTCGCCGGCTTCCATGCCGCTGCTGACGGCGCACTTCACCCGGAAGCGGTGGTTGTGGGCCACGGAGAGGAGCTGGTAGACCACCTCGAAGCGCCAATCCTTGTCGTCTTCATGGCCCTGGTAATCCACGCCGCCGACGTCGATGAGCACGTTGAAGTCCAGATCCGGGTCGTCCTTGAGGGTGCCGAGGACTTCGTGCAGGTGCGGCGGTTCCACGACGACCCAGTGCTGGCCCTGGAATTCGCCGGCCTGCACGACGTGGTCGCCGAGCTGCTGTTGGACCCGGGTGCTGATCTCGGCCTGTTCCATCGACGACCTCTGGGTGCGGCGAAGGCCCCGTTGGGGCTTGTCTACAGCGACGTGGGAGAGCCCTATCGCCAGGCGGCGGTCTTTTCCCGACTGACCTTTTCCTGGATCTTGACGATGGCGCCGAGCACGTTCTCGGGCCGAGGGGGACAACCAGCGACGTAGACATCCACCGGGATCAGCTCGTCGATCCCCTGGACGACGCTGTAGTTGTCGTAGAAACCGCCGGAGCTGGCGCAGGCGCCCATGCTGATGACCCACTTGGGGTTGGGCATCTGGTCGTAGATCTGCTGGAGGACCGGGGCCATCTTCTGCGTGATGGTGCCCATGACCAGCAGCAGGTCAGCCTGGCGAGGGGAGAAGCGGACCAATTCGGCGCCGAAGCGGCTGATGTCGTAGCGGTTGCTGACGACCCCCATGAATTCGATGGCGCAGCAGGCTGTGCCGAAAGGCATCGGCCAAAGTGAGTACTTGCGGCCCCAGTTCACCACCGAGTCGATCGTGGTGGCCACCCATGGCGTGTCCAGGCGAGACTCTAGTCCCATTTCAGGGCTCCGCGCTTGATGCAGTAGATCCAGCCCAGGAAGAGCACGGCCAGGAAGATGCCCATCTCGACCAGCATGAAGACGCCGTTGCCCGAGCGCACGAAGGTCTGGAAGACGGTGGCCCAGGGGAAGAGGAAGACGGCTTCAAGGTCGAAGAGCAGGAAGAGGACCGCGACCAGGTAGAATTTTACGCTGAAGCGGTGTCCAGTCCCACCGACCGGCGGCATACCGCATTCGTAGACCGAGGTCTTGGTCGCCAGGGGCCGCTTGGGGCCGAAGTAGTAGGACAGCCCGACGAAAGCCAGGCTGAAGCCGATGGCGATGATGATTGCGAAGGCGACGGGAACGTAGGGGTTCATCGGTACCCTGGGGGTGGGTGGCGCCCGTCGCGTCCGGGCTCCACGCAAGGACCCTTCTTAGCCTTGATCGACTCTTCGGGCAACCGGCGAGGGCTATCGAGATAGGGGCGAGCTCATGCTGATCCTGGGCATGGACGAGGCGGGCCGCGGAAGCGTGCTCGGACCGCTGGTGGTGGGCGCCTTCCTGTGGGAGGCGCCGGCGGGCTGCGCCTTGCACGATGTCGCGGCCCAGGCTCCCCTGCGGGCCGCGGGGGCTGCGGACAGCAAGGCCCTGAGCCCCAAGCGTCGGGTCCAAGCTCGCGCTGCGCTTGCCCCCATGGGCTCGGGTCTGCTGCGACAGGCCACCGCAGTCCAGATCGACGGGGCCAACATCAACCACCTCGAAGAGGCTGCCTTCATCGAGCTTATCGTCCAGACCCGGCCCGCCCGTGTCTACCTGGACGCGCCCGTCCATCCGCGGGGGATCCCGGCGCTGGAGCGGCGCCTGGCAGACGCTATCTCCTCCCAAGGCGTCGCCGTACCGCAGATGGTGGTGCAACCCAAGGCCGATGTCACCTGGCCTGTCGTCGGAGCGGCCAGCATCTTCGCCAAGGTCGCCCGGGACGCGGCCATGGCTGCTCTCTCGGTCGAATATGGCCAGCCACTGGGCTCGGGCTACCCTAGCGATCCGGTCAGCCGTCGCTGGATCAGCGGCTATCTACAGCGCGATGAGCCCCTGCCCGCCTGTGTTCGCAGCCGCTGGGGCACCATCGACAAGCTGCGCCAGCAGCCCCTGTTCTGAGTGTCGGGGGTGCAACCGACCCTGGCGCTGGTGGTGCCGCTCTTCAACGAGGAGGCGGCGATCGAGGGGGTCGTGCGCACGACCCTGGCCACCGTCGCTCCTCTGGGCGATCGGGTGCGGCTGGTGCTCGTCGACAACGGCAGCACCGACGGCACCGCTGCGGTGTTGGCCGGGCTGGCGCCGGACCCGCGGCTGTGCCGGGTCTGCCTGCCGACCAACCGCGGCTACGGTGGTGGCATCCTGGCGGGTCTGGGGC
>JAADHA010000605.1 GCA_013152105.1 Oligoflexia bacterium
TCAGAGCCCATGCTGGCCAGGACCTTTTCCGCGAGGATGTGCTTCTGCGCGAAATTCACGTCTTCGACCGCCGTGGCGATCTTGAGATCCAGCCCCTGCTGCTTGGCCATCTGGATCAGCGCCCGCACATCCTTGGGAAAACAGGAGCCCCCGTAGCCGATGCCGGCAAACAGGAAGCGCGGCCCGATTCGGGTGTCGCTTCCAGCACCGCGCCGCACCATCTCGACGTCCGCCCCCACTCGTTCACACAGCCGGGCCAGCTCGTTCATAAAGGAGATCTTCGTCGCGAGCATGGCGTTGCTGGCGTACTTGGTGATCTCAGCGCTGCGGTTGTCCATGAACAGGATGGGGCGACCCGTCCGCATCAGGCTGGCGTAGAGCTTGCCGATGACGTCTCTGGCCCAGTCCGTCGCGCACCCCACGACGATGCGGTCAGGGTGGGTGAAGTCGTCGACGGCGGCGCCTTCCTTGAGGAATTCGGGGTTGCTGACGACATCGAAGTCATGCTGGGCGTAGCGCCCCACGATGGCACGCACACGGTCCGCGGTTCCGACGGGCACCGTCGACTTGATGATCACCAGCGTGCGGCGTGCCAGGTTGCGTCCGATCAGCTCGGCGACGGCTTCCACCCCCGAGAGGTCGGGCTGGCCGTTGTCCTTGCCCGGGGTTCCGACAGCGATATACGCCACGTCGCAGGCCGCTACTGCTGCCGCGCCGTCCATGCTGAAGTGCAGGCGGTCTTCGCGGACATTGCGCCTGAGGATCGGACCGAGGCCCGGTTCATAGATGGGCAGCTCGCCAGCGAGCAGCGACGCGATCTTGTCGGGGTTGTTGTCGACGCAGGTCGTGTCAAAGCCGAGGTCGGACATACAAGTCCCAACGACCAGCCCGACGTAGCCGGTACCAACCACGCAGATTTTCATGCTCGCTCCGTTCCGTTCCGGGCCGTGCCATGCCGTGCCGTGCCATGCCGGGAGAGCGGTGACTAAGTCTCTGTCGTACCGGCGTCAACGCACGGCCTTGACAGCACCACCGCCACGGCGATATCAGCCGCATTGCCGCGGGGACTGGCCCGCACCCCAATCCAAGACACTGCTCATCCAAGACACTTGCGGAGATCGACGTGGCTGACCACAAGGATGCGCTCAAGCGCAACCGACAGAACGAAAAAAAGCGGCTGCGCAACCGCCACTACCGGACGATCATGCGCAACCGGATCAAGGCGCTGCGCCTGGCAATCGCCAACGGCGACCAGGCGGCCGCTGAGTCCCAGCTCCCGCAGGCCATCAGCATGATCCACCGGGTCAGCCAGAAGGGCATCATCCACCGCCGGCAGGCTGCACGGCGTGTCAGCCGGCTGGCCAACGCCGTCAACGGTCTGGCGACTAAGTAGAAAGCTGCATTATCAATCGCTCGAAGACCCGCCTGTCCCCTGCCCTCGACCGGTTGAGCTGGCGATTGGCACGGGCCAAGGTAGCCAGCACCGCCGCTGGTGAGAGCGGCTTGGCCCGCAGGGAACGCTCTGCTTCCCGTTGGTCGCTCCAGCGCATCCGAAGACCAGCCTGCTTGGGCGAGATACCCCGCGACAGGCAGTCTTGAAGGGACAGGAGCTGGCGGAATTGCCAGGTCACCATGGCCAACATCCGGTGGGTCGCCCAGCCTTCCTCCAGCAGCCGGTGGGACTGCGCCAGCGCCTTGTCCACGTCACGGCGCAACAGGGCCGCGGTTAAACTCCAGATCTCGGCTTCGCCGACCACGCTGGCCGTCTGCTCGACCACCGCTGACGAGATCGACCCGGATCCGCCAACAAAGGCGATGGCCTTCTCCAGCTCAGTGCTCAGCCTGGCCAGGTCCTTGCCGGCCAGCTCTACCAACAACTGTGCGGCGCGGCGGTCCAGCCGGCAACCAGCCCGCTCAGCGCGCTCGATCGCGAAGGCCACCGGGTCTTCGTCGCGAGCCGAGAAGCGCCGTACCAGGCCGATCTTCTTCACCCGATTCTGAAGCCGGATACCGCGATTGACCTTTTTTACCGGCTCGGGCAGCTTTGCCCCCGTCAGCACCAGCACCGTGCTGCTGACCGGCCGCTTTGCATAGTCCATCAGGGCATCGAGCAAGGCCACCGGTGCGCGCTCCACTTCGCGGACCACCACCACCCGGTGGCGCGACATCATCGGCACCGTCCGGACAAGGTCCATGATTCGGCCGAGCACATCGGGCTCGCCCGCCTGGAAGATGGCGAAGTTGAAGGCTCCCGCGCCATCGCCCAGGACGCGGCTGACCAGTTCGCGCTCGGCCTCGGCCACGCGGAGCTGTTCGTCCCCCAGGAAGATGGCGATGCTGGGGAAGGTGTCGGCTGGGGTCGCGGCGGTCAAGGGTGCTCGGTGGGTGCGAGGGAGAGCCACAGCGCGGCGTCGTCCGCCAACTGCCAGGCGAGGTCCGCGAAGGCTGCCGAGCGGGCTTGGGCGGAAGCCAGGCCGTGCTCGGTGTCGACGATGTAGCTTCGCTCAGCGCTGAGGACCACAGAGCGGGGCGCCACGCCGAGGAGCTGGATGGCCACCGAGAGGTGCGCCCGGTGTACCCGTCGGTTCGAGGACGCGGCGACTGCCGAGCTGCTGGCGTCAAGCACGCGCAACTCCAGAGCGGTCTGTCCTCCGCCCAGACCACGCCGCGCCAAGGCCGCGGTCAGCGCGCTGCGCAGGTCATCACCAAGCCCCGCTTCTACCGCAGCCACGTCGACCCGCGTGACCGTGACCCCGCCCGGCGGCAGCGCCAGCGGGGGCAAGCCCAGGTGACAGCCGACCGCCGTGAGGCCCCACAGCAGGACCGCGAGAATGGGCAAGCAGCGATGAGGATGATCGACGAACACAGCGCACACATATTGACAGCGTGCGGCACCGTCGAGACAATGCCGCCTCACACCCCGGAGCCGCGATGCTGTTCGCCGCACCCATCGTCGCAATCGCAGTCGCCGGCACAGTCACCGCCGCCGCCTCTCCCGCGGCGCTCGCTGTGCCACCGCTGTCCAACATCGACAACCTCCAGGATCCCGTCCCCGCGGGCGACGAGGTCGACCAGGACCAGGACCAGAGCCCCCAGAACGGGCGGCCCTATCTCATGCAGATCAACGCTCGGGTTCGCTATCTCTCGGTCCCTGACTCGGTGATCAGCCCGTGGTTCTTCAACTCCAATGACCCCGGTGCCAACCCCTATGACCGCCCCAAGGTGCGGGCCCTGGCGATCGGCGGCGAGTACGTCTTCGACCTGGAGCCCGGCAACTACGTCATCTATGCCGAGTACATCAAGTCGACCATGGGCGAGGGCTACTGGGACGATGTCGAGGAACCCGCCAACCACGACGACGGGGACTGGGTTCGCCCCGACGGCCTGGGTGGGGTCACCTTCGGCGCCACCTACCTTCACGAGGTCGATGCCATTCCCATCGGCCCGGGCAGGGGCAGCGTCGGGCTCAGCTTCTTGTTCGGCGCCGGCCTGGGGGTGGTCGTCGTCACGGGCGGACTGGAGCAGTGGTTGCCTGGCAGCAGCCAGAGTGTCCTCAGCGACTGCAAGCCCAGCTCCCCCGCCTATGACCGCGTAGATGTCTGCGCTTCGGACGGCTACAAGCGCATCCCCAAGGTTCTGCCGATGGTGGACCTCTCGGCCGGCGTGCGGGTGAATTTCGCCAATCACTTCCACATCCGCATCGAGGGGGGCCTGCACGATGTGCTGTCGCTGGGAACTTCGATGGGCGTGATCTTCTGAGCGAAGTCATGCGGCATCTTCACGGCCTTGCAGTGGCACGAAGGGCCAAGGCCGGATAGCTGCGCCCGGTCTGACCCTCTAACTTCGACATCGAGGTCCATCTTGATCCTGGTCACCGTCCGTGAGAACGAGCCCTTTGAGAAGGCCCTCCGCCGCTTCCGCCGCAAGGTCGAACGCGAAGGCATCCGCAAGGACATCAAGAAGAACAGCTTCTACCTGAAGCCCGGCGAAAAGCGTCGTCTCAAGCAGCGCCTCGCCGAGAAGCGTCGTCGCAAGGCCCTGCGTCGCGCCATCAAAAAGGCCGTGAACTGATCGACCTTGGGGGCGCACCTGCTGCCTCCCTTCGATGTTGGCCCCGCCCCGCTCAGGCGGGGCTTTTGCGTCTTGTTGCCCGGGCCTGGCCGCGCCGCTCGCTACCAGCGCGACGGCTGAGGAAAGCCAGCACTCAACAGCTCTCTCGCTCGTCTGCGGGCACCGGCGTCCTCCAGGGCGCCCAGACCCTGGGTCGAAGCCCGTGCGTCTGCGACGGCCGTCAAGGTGCGCCGCCAGGCGGTGGCGTCGCCGGCGGGCCCATAGACCAGCTCGGCCATCGCGACCGCCGCGATCAGACGATCACTCGCCTGCTGACGAGCCAGATTCAGGGCCGCGCCGGCCGCGTCCGCGTCACGCCCCAGGACAGCGGGACGAATGCCCAGGCTCAGGCCCAGCGCCAGATGGGACAGGCCTCGGTCCAGGTCGGGCGCGAGCTCGACCGCGCGCTGCCCCAGCGTCTCGACCGAATCCAGGTCAAGGGCAGCCCCCACGACACCGCGCTGGTAGAGCCACTCCGACCACGCGATCGCGCCCCAAGCCAGACACCTGGCGTCTTCGGGCGGCACGATGGCGACGACCCAGCGCGTGATCCTGCCCCCCGTCTGGGCCAAGCGACCGGCGACACCGGGTCGCTGAGCCAGACACTGCAGGGCCCAGGATCGTGACGTATACAAGTCGTCTCGATTCGGCTCAGACGCGACAAGCGCTCGGGTGTACAGCGCTCGGGCGATGCCCGCGGACACCCTGGAATCCGCCTGGTGGGCGTCATGAAGCACCAGCAGGCACAGCAGATGCGCGTCGAGGGCTCTCAACGCGGCGGTCAGGGCATCGTCTGGTGTGCCTGCCGGAGCGGCGCTGCTGCCCAGCCCTTTCCAAGGTCCGGCCACAATGGCATCACAGCGGGCAAGCGCCCCGACGACCGGGTCCCGATCTGCGCGCCGTACCCCCAACCGGCACGCACCGATGGTCGACAGCCCAATGGCCACCACGATGCCCAGCAACAGGCGAAGAACTGCGGACTGTGACGGACTCTCGTGATATTGCGGGAAACATCGGACGCACATCAGTCTCAGCCCGGGTGGTGGAACGGTAGACACAGGGGCCTTAAAAGCCCCTTCCCGTGATGGGAGTGCCGGTTCGAGTCCGGCCCCGGGCATCCTCACCTGGCCTAGGCCCACGCGCTAATCACTCACTTTGACATCGGCACAGGTGACGAGAGCGCCCGTCCACTGGTACGCTGCGCCTCTACCCATCACTCTACCTCTCCCGCGGGCTCCATGGGACAAATCATAGGCATCGATCTGGGGACGACGAACTCCGTCTGCGCCTACATGGATCGCAACGAGCCCCGCGTTGTGATCAACGAAGAAGGCGGACGGGTCACACCCTCTGTGGTCGGATTCACCAAGGGCGGGGACCGCTTCGTCGGCGACATCGCCAAGCGTCAGATGCTCATCAACCCCGACGCGACCATCCACTCGATCAAACGCTTCATGGGCCGGCGCTTCCGCGATGTCACAAGCGACCTGCGCTTGGTGAACTACGAAGTGCTGGAAGCCCCAAATGGCGACTGCGTGATCTCCGTCAACGGCCGCACCTTCAGTCCACAGGAACTCGCGGCGATGGTGCTCCAAAAGATCCGCAAGTCGGCCGAGGACTTCCTGGGCGAAGCTGTGACCGAAGCGGTCATCACCGTGCCGGCCTACTTCACGGACCGGCAGCGCCAGGCGACGCGCGACGCCGGCACCATCGCTGGCCTCGACGTACTTCGCATCATCAACGAGCCCACCGCCGCGGCCCTGACCTACGTCCACGAACGCCAGAAGGCCAGCACCATCGCCGTCTATGACTGGGGTGGCGGCACCTTCGATATCTCCTTGCTAGAAGTGAACCGCGACGTCGCCGAGGTTCGCGCGACCCGTGGAAACAACACCCTGGGCGGCGCCGACATCGACCGGCGCATCGTCGACTGGCTCCTGGACCACTTCACGGCGCAGCACGGCATCGACATCAGCCAAGACAAGATCGTGATGCAGCGCATGCGCGACGCCGCCGAACGCGCCAAGCTCGACCTCTCCACTGCCCCCAGCACAGAGATCCACCTGCCCTTCCTGGTCAGCGACTCGGACGGCCCCAAGCACCTCCAGTGCTCGTTGTCTCGCACCACCTTCGAGACCCTCGCCGAGCCGCTCTTCCAGAAGACCATGCAAGAGTGCCGCCTGGCACTCCAGGACGCACGCATCGACGTGGACGACATCGACGAGGTCATCATGGTCGGCGGCAGCAGCCGCATCCCGCGTGTACAAGAATTGGCCCGCGAGCTCTTCGGCAAGCCGCTGAACAAGAGCTTCAACCCCGACGAGATCGTCGCCATCGGCGCCGCGATCCAGGGGGGCATCCTCGAGGGCGAGATCAAGGCTATCACCCTGCTCGATGTCACGAATTTCTCTCTGGGCATCGAAGTCCAGGGCCGGCGCTTCGCGACGCTGATTCCCAAGAACAGCACGATCCCGACCCAAAAGGGCCAGCTCGTCAGCACGGTGGTGGACAACCAACGCACCGTGAAGATTCATGTCCTCCAGGGGGAAAGCAGCAACGCCAGCGAAAACGTGTCCTTGGGCGAGTTCGAGCTCCAGAATATCCAGCCCGCGCCCCGAGGCGTACCGCGCATTCAGGTAAAATTCGGGATCGACGTAAGCGGCATCGTCAGCGTCAACGCCAAGGACCTGCGCACTGGTCTCTCTGGCGAGATCCAGATCGAGGCCCCAACCGGCATGTCCAAGTTGGAGATCGAGCGCCTGCGGTCCGAAGCGGATCAGGCCAACAAGCAAGACGAGGCCGGGCAGGCGCTCAAGCAGCTCCGCAACAAGGTCGAAAAGCAACTCGTCACGCTGGAGAGCTTCCTCCGCGAAAACCACGGTATGCTGCCCAAGCAGGACATCTTCGAACTGGAGCAGGCGCTCAAGCGGGGACGCATGGCCCTGCTCAAGGCCGACGACGATCGCAACCTCCGGAGCCTTCTGGGCTACCTGCAGCGCTTCCACCAGCACCTGACCAAGAAGCTGTCGCAACAGGCATCCATCCACTGACCGACCACGAATCCTGCCGAAACCGGGTTCCCGCAGCCTTGGACACAAGGAACTGCAAAGGCCGCAACCACTGGGGAACCGAAGGTGTCAGTGACCCATCGACCGCCCCCATCGCCCCGCACTGCGCTCTTCGCGCCTGCACTGGGGGTGTGCCTGAGTGTGGTGCTGGTCGCAGGGATCACCGCCTGCACGGACAGCGCGAAGACGCTGATGAAGAGCGCCCCCACGCCCTCCAAGCTCGCCGGCATCGCTGCACAGCAGACGATGTCCCTGGGACGCGTCAACTGCAGCGGCTGCCCCGACCGGTGGGAACCCCAGGCCTGTGACTTCACCGACGCCCTCCTCCGCCAGCCCGACTCACTAAACGCCGCGTCATGCGCCGTCGTGGCGGTCTCCGTGGGCAGACAGGCCATCCCCGAGCGCCTGCCCGCGGTGGCAGCCCACGCGCTCGCACTGGGAAACGCCAGCCTGAACGCCGATGTCCACCACAAGGACGTAGACAAGGCCTTGAAGATCTACGCCTACGGTGCCGACCTGCAACGCCTGGGAACCCTGGGCCTGTGGCAGCAGGGGCTGATGGCCCGGGCACAAGCGCTGGGCTGGTTGGCAGACGTCACCCCCGGCGACTACTGGCCCGCCGAGCTGCTGGTGCTCGAAGCCGCAGCACCCGCGCCCGCACGAGTGGCAGCCGTGGCGACCCTCCAGACCTACAACCGGCTCCGCAAGCCTGGTTGGAGCCAGCGCATCGCGATCGGCGACGCAGCCACCCTGTCCGCGGATGTGATGCGCCAACCGGCAAACCTCCAAGAACAAGGCATGCGCCAGGTGCGCGCAGCCCTGACGCCGGCCTGGCCCGATGGCGAGCTTCCCCTCGACCTGGTCGACACCTGGCACGCCGCCCAGCTCGTGCGCACCCAGACCATCCGTGTCGCCTTGACCGCCGCGGTCCGATCCGCGCTCCGATCACAGGGCCACTGTCCCGCATCGCTTCAGGCCCTGGTGCCGGACCGCATGGCCGCGGTGCCAGCGGGTTGGTCTCTCGAAGCCAAGGGCTGCGTCCCGCAGGAGTCGGCCCCACCTCCACCACCGGCGCTCCTGCCCAAGCCCCCGACCACGGGCGCGATGGCCGCTGAGCCCTGAACCCAAGCGATGCCCAGGCGGACCCGCACACACGCACGCGCCGACCAGCAAAGCTGATCGACGCGCGAAATGGTGGAGCTGAGGGGGCTCGAACCCCTGACCCCCAGACTGCCAGTCTGGTGCTCTCCCAGCTGAGCTACAGCCCCAAGGGAGACACGGGCGAGGCACGCCCGCACCGCGCAGCCTGTATAGCTCCGCCGCCTGGGGCAAGCAAGGTGCTGGGCAGCGATCCCCTGGCTGTGAGGAGAGGCCCGCGACAGAAGATCAGGGGGCGGGCGCTTTCGCACCGGTCGAAGTGGGGTCCTGGGGATCTGGAGTCGGATCCGAAGCGGGCTCTGACCGCGCAAGGGTGGTCGAAGGCAGCGCGGCCTGGAGCGCTGTGATGCGACCGTCCAGCTCGCGAATCCGCTGGACTCCACGGACCAGGCCTGGGTGATGGACCTCGTCTCCATCGACCAGGGCACAGACCTCGCGCCCCAGCTTCTGGACCATCACGTCCCGGTCGTGCCGAAGCTGCCGCAGGTCCAGGTGCGCTCGACCCACCGTGGCCGCGCGATGCGCCTGGCGGCGGCCCCGACGCGCCAACACCCTGACCAGCCCGAGGACGGCAGCGCTGAGCAAGGCGCCAGCCTGGTTGAGCGCCACGTCCTGAGGCCCGGCGGCGGTGGCGTCCGCATCGGTGGTGGCGTCCGCATTCGCATCCGCGCTTGGTGCGCCAACATCTTTCTTCTGCTCCACGGGCGATCGGGTCGCCTCAACCTGTTCTGCCACGGCTCCTCCAAGTGCGGGGTGCGGTAGCCTTGCCGGTCACCCCAGGCAACGCGGAAGCCTCACCGACCCACAACAAGGTCTGGCGCATTAGACGGCACCCACTCCCCCCAAACGGCAGCGATACCGGAGACCCCATGATTCTCGTGACCGGCGGTACTGGCCGCCATGGCGAACAGGTGATTCGAACCCTGCGCAAGCTCGGCCTGGATGTGCGCGCCCTCGTCCGCAAAGGCAGCCGCTACTACTGGCTCAACGACACAGGTTGCGGCTACTTCTTCGGCGACCTCCTGGACCCGGTCAGCCTCCGCCGGGCTTGCCGTGATGTCGAGCACCTTGTGGTCTGCTCAGGCGTCCAGACCGAGACTCGCACCAACAACCACACCACCGTGACCGTCGAAGGCCACGCGGCCCTCTTCAAGGCCGCCCGCGAGCGGGGCGTCAAAAAGATCGTGATGCTGTCCTGCATGGGGGTGGACCGGGGCTACCCCGTGCCTGCCTTCGACGCGCGCCAAAAGGCCGAAGAACAGCTCATCAATTCCGGGCTGGACTACACCATCCTGCGCACGGGCCTACACGAGCACTTCTTCCTGGACATGGCCTGGCGGGTTCACGACAAGGGCAGCGCCCTGCTGCCCAGCCCAGGGACCAATCAGCTTCAGCCCTGCGCCTCCCGCGATGTGGCCCTGATGGCCGCGGCCAGTCTGGACCTGGCCTCGGTGGCAAACCAGACCATCGACATCGGCGGACCCGATTCCATGTCAGCCCATGACGCCTTCGCCGCGGCCTGCCAGGTCGTGGGGGTCGACCCCAACGCGACCATCATCCCCTCCCCGGCCGTTCAGATCGCTCGACGCCTGGGTCGTCCGGTCCGGCGCTATGCCCACCGGCTGGCAGAGTTCGCGACCTGGTTCAGCGAAGACTTCACCGTGGACGCAGACGCGTTGCGGGCCCGGTTCAACATTCCGCTCACGCCATTCTCGGACGCGCTGGCCCAGACCAACCAGATCTACAAGATCATGCGGGACCCGGACGCCCGCGAAAAGCGCATGGTCCACCCGCAGTTCTACGCGACCGTGTACGAACCCGGCGAAGTCGACTGGCACACCCTGCCCGACGGACCCGCGCCCGCCAGGGACTGATCCCGCTGCGGTCCCCAGCCCGCCCTCAGTGCGCGGCGGCTCGCTTGCTCGCAGAGGCTCGCTTGCCCCCCGGGATCGCGTTGCGCCCAGGCTCAAGCCGATGATCGCGATCGGGATCATGCTGATCGGCCACCAGTGCCAATTGGCCGGATCAGCCGCTTGCCCCGAGGCATCGTCGGGCAGGATCACGCCGTAGAGGATGCTCATGAAGGCGGTGCCCGCGTACACAAAGCCGTCGATGATGCCGACCGCGATGCCCACATTGCGCCGGCCTCCAAAGTCCATGCTGGCCGTGCCCGAGAGCATCCCGTGGACGCCGATGACGCACATGGACATCCCGATGACGAGCCAGGGCAGCAAGGGGGTCTGGTAGGTGAAGACCATCACGATCGCGCCGAGCAGCATGCCCACGTAGAGCAAGGCTGCCACCGGTCCACGCCGAGACTGAAAGAGCCGATCACTGAGGATGCCAGCCACCACCCCACCCAAAATACCGGCCGTGCAGAGCAGCATGCCCCAGTTGTGGTAGACGAAGGACGCCTTGAGCCCCAGGACGCCGTCGGTCTGCTTGGCAAAGGTGGTGAACCACTGCATGATCGACTGCCGCAAGAAGCCTGAGCAGAACTCGATGATCGCGATGGTCACGATGATCGGGTTCGTGAACATCATGCGGAAGACCTTGAGAGGTCCAAGCGCCGGGCCGTTGTCGCCCGAGCTGGCGTCCGCGGTGTCGAAGTCTTCAAGGCCAGCCGCGCCGGGCGTGTTTTGCACCACGAACACGTCCACCACCATGAAGACCGACAGAAGCACCGCTGGGATGACAAACACGCCCACCAGACCCAGGTTTTCATTGCCGACGATGGCGTAGCCCCAGTCAAAGGCAAAGTAGATGCCCAGCGAGATGAGGATGCCGAAGATGGCACCGAAGACCCCCCGCTCACGCACGTGGAACCACGGCGCGTTGCACTTCACGATGGCGACCGCGCCGAAGCTCTGGAAGTACATATTCAGGGCGTAGAGGACGCTGAGGATCGCGGTGAGGTGGTCCGCCAAGGTGGTGTGGGCCGGACCCTGGTGAAGGACAGACCAGGTCACCCCACCCATCAGCAAGTTGGCCAGCGCCGCGCCAGTCGCACCCGTGATGATCGAGAACTTCCCAC
>JAADHA010000356.1 GCA_013152105.1 Oligoflexia bacterium
AGCAGGGCCGCCAGGAGTGCGGCCAGGACCGGGGTGGACATCATGGGAGCTACGGTAGCACCACGCAGAACGCGCCCGGCCAAGAGCCGCAGCGTGCTCCGCCTCACTCCTCCCCCGCGTCCGCATCCGCGTTCTCCTCCTCCTCCTCCACCCCCTGGTGGCCGACGAAGCGCGCGATGAGTGGCGTCAGGACCACGGTGGCGGCGATGCGCAGGGGCTGGGTGAGCTTGGTGAAGCCATAGGCGACGACAAAGGTCCCGGATCGGCTGGAGGCCGAGGCGGTGTCCAGACCCAAAGCACCCAGGCTGCCGGCCAGATCCGCACCGCTGCTGACCGCAGCCCAGAAGGCGAAGAGCACCGAGAAGAAGATGCTGAAGTAGGTGATGATCGCGACCTTGCCATAGCGCGCCACGAGATCCTGGTACTGCTTGCGAGCGCGGCCGAACCAGCCCATATCAGGTCCCTGGGTGGGGTGGGGTCATGCCCCGGCCAATAGCGCAAGGGAAGGTGCAACGCTCGCCGGCCCCTCGCCATCCGGTGGCCGAACTCACTGCTCCCGGCAGCGCACAAGGACGCTGCTCAGGCACCGGGCCTGGCATCGCAAGCGGTCGGCCTGGCTCAAGGGACCGGCGTCGATCTGCTGGTCGATCTCAGTACAGGTGTCGGTTCGCGCCTGCTCGGCCGCACGCCAACCCACACCCTCGAAGGGCAAGGTGGTGGGGCTCCAACACGGGTCGGCGGGGAGCTCGGCGACACACAAGCTGATCGCCACCAGAGCGGGCTTGGACAAGCACTGAACCATGACCGCTTCGGGATCCACGCCGGGGCAACCGGTGAAATCCCTCTGCAAGCCGGGGAACGAGGTGGCGGCAGCGTCGAGCTCGGCGGCCTGGCTCAGGCGGGACAGCACGGCGCGGAGCCGCGAGACGGCGCCACGCTCTGCCGATGCCCTGCTCCGACCCGATGCCTTCACGACCACGGGATCGTCCCACTGACAGGTCGGAATCGGACGCACCCACTGTGCCACGCAGACGTGCGGCCCCCTCACGCGGTCGTCAGCCGCTGGCGCCCCCAGCGTCGGACCCGACGACAGCAGAAACACGAGCACCAGCGACATGGCAGGCAAGCGCTGATGTGCCGCAGAGCGTGTTCTATCCATCGTCCGGAGGCCGGCGCAGCGCCTTGGTTTCCGCCCGGCGACGCTTGGCCCGCAGGCGCCGACGGACCGCGCCGCGGCCGGGACGGGTCGCCTTGCGAGGGGTCGGACGGTGGGCCAGAGCCGCCAGCCGACGCGTCATTCGCACGAAGGCGATCTCAAGGTTGCGGGCCTGTGAACGGCGTTCGGTCGCCAGGACGACGGTGCCACTGATCGGGTCGGTCAGGCGCACACCAGTGTAGCGCTTGTTGCGGTGCTGCCCACCGGGCCCGCTGCCGCGCACGAATTCGACCACGCACCGCTGCTGCAGTGCGTCCCTTGTCAGGGCCTCCCGGGAGAGCGGAAGGCAGCGGCCGTCGACATCCATATTCCCCTGGTACACGCTCCAGGGGGGGGGCGTCAAGGCACAGGCCCCGCGGCCCGGCCCCCGCGGCCCCTCACTGGACCAACAGGGTCTCGCCCTGAGAGGCCGGATTGAACGCGTCATCGGTGCTGTTGAACTCGGCGACCTCGTTGGGCAGGGTCCAGGTCTGGCCGGTCTCCGCGACCACGGTGACCGACCAGGCACCGACCGGCAAATCGGGCGCGCTGACGGTCTCGGAGCTGCCGTCCGCGAACAGGTGCATGGCGGCCGGCACAAAGGCCACCGACAACTGGGTCACCGGTGTGGGCACACCCAACGGCACGGATCCCCCGTATTGATCGAGCATCAGCGGGTCGACAATGGCCTCGGCCACGTAGGAGTCGCCGGCATCGGCGCCAGTGTCGCCCAGGTACTGGAGGTAGACCCGAGGCCACACAAAGGGGATGCCCATCTTCGCGTAGCTTGCATCGGGATGGGGATCCGGCACCCCGTCCTGGTCGTCGTCTACGAAGTGAACCCAGAAGGCGGTGTCGCATGTGTCAGTGCCATCGAAGGGCCCCGTGAGCTGCACGATATCCGAGTAGATACCGGTCGACACAAGGGTAAACAGTTCATCCCCATTGCTGGGGTCAGACAGTGCCATCGCGGCGGCAATCTGGTCCACGGCGTTGGTCGCAAACTGGAAGGCGGGCCGTTCGGTCGGAAGCTGACTGGCGAGCACCAGGGTCACGTCGTCCAGGAGCACCCCGCCTTTGATCGACACGACCCCAAGGTCAGTGGCCTGGAGGCTTGCGAGGTAGGCACCGATGATGTCACCGCAGGTCGCCCCCGAATTGCTGCTGAGCAGCGGTTGGAAGTCGTCGTCCATGTCCATCAAGGCGGTCACGAGCCACTGACCGTCTGGCACCTGGGACAGCGCCCAGGGGGCCGCCTGCACGCCCGCCCCCGCACCAGTGAAGCTGGTCGCGGACACCGTCGAGAAGGCCACCGGACTGCCCGTCCCCGCTGGCGGAGGCGGGTCCGCCGCGTCGAAGAGCAGGACGATGACATCACTGGGGGCGGCGCTGCCACTGTAGATCACGCTGCCCGACAGGCTATTGGTCACGACCGCTGCGTCGGGATCCAGCGGCGGAGTCCACGCGCAGGCCCCGACCAGGGGGACCGCCGCCACGGCCCAGGCGAAGGAGAAAACGGTCGTCGTACGGTGTGTGAACAGACCCATCTCAGTACCTCCAGGTAGCGCCACCAAAGACGCGCGAACCGACCTCTTGGCCTTTGGGATGTTCACGGAAAGCCTGGCCAGTGATCAGCGGTCCGATGTTCCAGGCCGAGAGAGACAGCTCCAGCTTGCCATCCGCCAGCGGTCGACCCGCCAGCTCGACTGCCCCGATGACACGCGCCGGTAGCGCGGCTTCCTGCACGATGAGCTGTCCTGCCTCATCGAACTCGCGCATCCGCCAGACCTGGGACGAGAGCCCGCTGAAATGCGCGCCCAGGTCGACGCGCCAGGGGGAGCGGTACATCACGCCAGCGTTGATCTTGAGGAGCGAGGTGGAGCCATCCCGGACGGCCACGCCATCGGTTTCCTCCATGATGCGCTCGAGCGCGCCGTTGGCGTAGACATCCAGGCCATCGGCCGGGAACAGCCGCCCTTCGATCTCGGCACCGTAGGCGGTGTAGACCTGGGGCAGGTTCTCGAAGGTCGTGGAGCCAGCAGAGAAGCCATTGTTCGCCGGGTCATAGGGCGTGATCTGGGGAATCACATCCGAGACATAGATGAGCTCGGTCACCCGGTTGACATAGGCAGCAGCGTCGGCTTCGTGAAAGCGCGAGCTGGCGTCGTGGATCCCAACCTCGCCCGTGAAGATCCGTTCGGGTGCCAGGTTCTTGTTGCCCAAGGTGTCGATGTAGATCCCATCCGCATTGGTCGGCTGAGCCAATTGCAGGTAGGACTCCATGAAGCTGGGGCTGCGGAAGGACGTGCCGACATTGGCCCGGAGACTGGTCTGTTTGGCCACCCGCACAATGGCCGCGCCACGCGGCGAGATGGTCTTGGCGATGTCCACAAGCGGGTGCCGGTCCACACGCAAGGATCCAATCAGCTTTACGATGCCAAGCTGGGCCGCGTCCTGCACAAAGGCGTTGAAGTGGTTTTCGTGAATGGGGTCGCCGCCCCCCTCCAGGTAGGCCCAGCTCACGGACTTGCCACGATAGCCCACCCCCGCGTTGAGACGGTGGTCGACCGAGCCGGTGCTGAAGGCCATATCGCTCTCCAGCTCCAGGTCCAAGGTCCGGTTGTCGTACTCGGTCCACAGACTGCGCTGGCCCTGGTACTCCAGCCAGGGGCCGGTCGGTCCGGCCCAGCGATTGAAGAAGCCCCACAGATGAAAGGGCCCAAGTCCCAGGTCGCTGCGCACATAGCTGTGGTCGAAGTCGGTGACCTGGTCCCCGAGCGCGCCAAACACATAGTACTCCGTCACCCCCTGGGTGTGTCCGGCCGAGACGCTGGCGAAGCCATCCTTGCCCAGCTTGCGGTCCACCCGACCGTTGACCCGCAGGACCTTGCTGGCCGTGGCGTCATCGGTCTCGAAGGGGCGCAGGCTGCTGTGCGCGGACGGATCCGCGGTTCCCTCCCAACGGCCCAGCTCGTGGTAGCCGGACGACAGACGCCAGCCGGTCGGGCCCTGTCGTCCCGAAGCGATGACATCGCCCCGCAAGGTGCCCGAGGTGCCGCCCTCGACATGAACCATGGAGTCCCCGGTGCCCGGGACCCGCGTGATGATGTTGATCACGCCCGTCATGGCATTGGCCCCGTAGATAGCCGAACCCGGACCGCGGACCACCTCGATGCGGTCGATCTCTTCGAGGGCGATGGGCAGGGTCTCCCACAGCACCGTGCCCAGCATATCGAGGTAGACACTGCGCCCGTCGATCAGAACCAGGACCTTGTTGGACAGTTCCCGGTTGAAACCACGAATCGAGATGTCCGGCTGGCTGGCCGACAAGGTCATCACGTCGACACCGGCCACCCTCCGCAGCACGTCTCCCAGGGTCGCGGCCCCAGACAGACGAATGTCCTCACTGGTGAGAATCGTAACGGTCGAGGGTGAATCAAGGGGGCTCTGGCCATAGCGTGAGGCCGTCACCACCACGCGTTCGTAGGCATCATCAAGCAAATCGCCGCCGGCCACGAGCGCGCCATCCACCGGCGAGGCAGTCGCTTCCTGAGCAGACGTGCCCGTCGGCGCACTGTGGTCCTGCGGAGCGCTGGCGGGCTGCGCGGGTTGAGTAGCGTCCGCTGCCGCCACGCTCCGAGCCTGCATCTGGGCGCTCAGGGCCGCCAGTTCGTCCGCGATCGCCTGTAGCCGCGCGACATCTTCAGCGGTCGCCGCCGGGGCTGGTGCAGCCGGAACTGGGGCAGGAGCGATCTCAGACAAAGCATCCACCTGCTGCTGCCGCAGCTTCGCTTCGAGCGCCGCGATGATGGGGTCGACATCCGCCGCCTTTTCGGGGGCGGCATCGCGGTACTGGCGGTAGTAAAGCAGCGCGTTCTCCAGATCGCCCAGATCCGCATAGGATCGACCAATATTGTAAAGGGTCGTCGGGTGCGGGTAGGCGTTCTGCGCCGACAAGAACGACTGGAGGGCTTCCTGGTAGAGGCCAGCCCGGGCGGCGTCCAGCCCCGCCAGGAAGTAGCGCCGAGCGTCGTCCTTGGGGTCGGCCCAGGCCGGCACAGACCAACCGAGGCCAACGACGAGCAAGGCCAATACAATCGTCCAGGCGCGAAACCTGCCTGCCATGGTCTGATCCGGGATGGGACGAAGGGGATCGCTCAGAGTTTACTCAGAAATCATCGGGGAGAGGCATGTAGCCAGCCGGCGCGTCATCATCAGTCCCCTTCGCCGGAGTTTCAGGCGAGGGGGTCTGCGGCGACGGGGTGGGGTGGCTGGTCGGGGCTGCTTCAGCCGGGGCCGGAGCAGGCGATGCAGATGCCTTGTCCCCAGGACGTGATCTGGGACGGGCTGCTGCCGGTTGGGCGGTCGTGGGCTCAGCACCAGCTTCAGCACCGGGTTCAACGACGGCTGGCTGAGCGGGGAAGGGATCAGCATCGGGCGGGTTCCCAAGGGGGGCGGGAGCCACGGGCTGACCCAGGGGAGCGAGCGCTTCTGGGACCGCCGTCGGCGCGACCGCAGGCGGGCTCTGCCAGGGCCGCCAGACGCCCAGCACCGTCACCACCCCCATCAGGACCGCAGCCACCACCAAGGGGATCAGCCAGCGGCGACCAGTCTCATCGTCGTCACGCGTCGCAGCCGCGCCGAGTCCCCCGTGGTAGGTGCTGACCGTCAAGAACTGGTCTTCGGGGATGTCCAGACAGGTGGTCAAGGCGTCGATCAATTCGGCCGCGTCGGCGTAGCGATCGGCCGGGTCGCGCCGCATGCACTTCTGCACGATGTCTTCCAGGCCGTCAGGGACCATCAGATCAGGCGCGATGCTGAAGAAGGTCGGGCGAGGTTCGTGGACGTGCGCAATCATCGTGGCCGCGACGGTCTCGCCGTGGAAGGGCCAGCTACCGGTGAGCGCTCGGAAGAGCAGGATCCCGATGGCGTAGAGGTCGGCCCGGTGGTCGATCTCTTCGCCGCGGACCTGTTCGGGGGCCATGCAGTGAGGTGAACCCAACACCAGCCCCGACCGGGTCAAGGACTGGTCCGCCTCGGCCACCTTGACCAAACCGAAGTCCACGACCTGCACGACCTCGACGCCGTCCTCGATCCGCACCAGCAGGTTGCTGGGCTTCAAGTCGCGATGGACCACGCCGTGCTTGTGCGCGTAGCGAAGGGCGTCACAGACCTGAAGCATCAGGCGCACGGCCCGGCCAGCGGCCAGCGGCCCACCGCGGATCAGGTCAGTGAAGCGCGGTCCGTCGACGTACTCCATCGCCAGGTAGTAGCGCCCGTCTTCGGTCGGGCCGTAGTCGTAGACCGTGACGATATTGGGGTGATGGAGCGCGGCCAGGGTCTCGGCTTCCAAGCGAAAGCGCTCTTCAAAGGTCTGACCCTCGTCGCCATCGGGCGGAGGGGTCATGATCTTCAGCGCGACCGGCCGGCCCAGGTTGAGCTGCTGAGCCAGGTACACCGCCCCCATGCCGCCGCGCGCGATCAAGCGCTCGATCGCAAAGCGACCACCGACCATTGTCGAGCGGGGTCGCCCTGGGTGAAGCGACTCCGTCACGACGGGACCGTCTCGACGAGCGTCCTGACCGCCCACACGCACTCCTGGGAAGGTGCATCTCTACGCTACCACGTCGCTGGTTGATCTGGGAGATGGTGGGGTTCTCCCTCACCGAAACAGCCCCAGCGACGCACCTCCTCGCCGCACATCGAGCTTCGTCGACGCGCTGCGACCGCTGCTGTCCATGACCAGAACCCGGTGACTTCCAGGCCGAGGCTCCCACCACACCGGGGCATCGGCCGAGGCCACGCCGACGCGCTCGCCGTCGACGAACCAGGTCAGCTCGCCAGGCGCCGCCTGGGCACGCAGTGGAAACTCCTGGGACTCGGCCGAAAGCCCGGGGATCAGGACGGCCTCCTGACCCGCCACGGGCGACAGGATGGTGAGCCCAGCGCCACGGGCCGCCTGGATGCAGGCCGGGGCCAGAGGGGGAGCCGTGGCCACGGCCAGGTCGCGATCAACCAGCCAGCGCCGCACAGCGGACGGCCACAAGACCCGCACCTCCCGGGTGGTGTCGCGCCCGTCACGGCAGCCCGGGCCAACGCGCAGTCCGGTGGCGCGGTCCAGCTCGACCTGGTGGTGCAGGTCGCAGACCTTGGGCGGGACATGCGCAGCGACGGCGAGCGCGGTCCTGCGCTGCGGGCAGTGTTCACCGGCCAGCTTGCCCGACAAGGCACAGACCGAGACCGTGGTCAGGCCGCTCGGCGCTCGGTCCTTGGCGCCCGGGTCGCTGGGCTGCCCATCGTGCAGCGCATCGACCAGGTCGAAGAGCAAAGGGCCCGCCGACGTGGCACCGACCAGCCAGGCGCTGGGCTGGCGATCGAGATTGCCCAGCCAGACCACGACGGTGTAGCGCGCGCCCCAGCCCACGGCCCAGGCGTCGCGATTGCCAAAGCTGGTGCCGGTCTTCCAGCGCACAAAGCGCGGAGCCGCCGACAAATACTGCCGAGCGGGGAAGTCTGGACGGTCCCGTCTGCCCAGGGCCCGCGCAGTGAGCCAGATCGCAGCCTGGCTGAAGACCCGCTGCGGAGCGGAGTGTGGCGCGTCCAACCGCCACCGCAGCGGCAGGAAAGCGCCCCCCCGCGCCAGCGCACTGTAGATACCCGCCATCTCCAGGGGCGTGATCTCGACGCCACCCACGATGGCCGACAGCCCGTAGTGTCCGGGCTTCGGGTCCAGGCTGCGAACGCCGAGCGCTCGCAGGTCACCCAGAAAAGGCTCGACCCCGACCCGCTGCAACAGGCGCACAAAGGGCACATTCAGGCTGCGCGAGAGCGCGTCCTCCAGGCTCACCAGGCCGTCATAGCTGCCATCGTAGTTCTCGGGCGAGTAGCCACCGTAGTGAACCGGCGCGTCCACCACCAGGGTCTCGGGCAAGGCGATGCCGCGGTCGATCGCCCGCGTGTAGAGCACCGGCTTGAGGGCCGACCCGGGCGAGCGAGGCACGGTGAAAGACGGGATCTGTGCGCCGGGCGAGTCCGCCCAGAAGTTGGCCCCCCCGACCAGGGCGGCCAGGTCGCCGCTGTCGTTCTCGACCACCACGACCGACAGGTCCCGGATCCCGTGGCGCAGAAGCTGCGGGATCGCCGACTGAACGGTGCGCTCGACCACAAACTGGGTGCCGCGGTCCAAGGTGGTCATGATCGAGGTACCGCCAGCGGATTGGCCAGCCAACAGCCAGGCGGCGACATGCGGGGCCGCCCGTGGGAGCGGCAGGCGAGCCTGGGGCAGAGGCGTCGCCTCGATCCGGGCGAGGACCTGCTCCGCGCTTACCAATCCTTGCGCAGATCCCTGCGCAGATCCCTGCGCACCCGGCGCTTCGTCGGCCTGGGCGAGGTGCGGCTCGAGCAGGCCGGCCCTGAGCAGGCGCCGCGCTACCTCGCCCCGCGCCGCTCGCAGGCGATCCAGGTTGTCGGGCGAGGGTGCCCGCGCCGCCGGGCTCTGGGGAATGGCCAGCAGGGTGGCGATCTCAGCCGGTGCGAGGTGGTCGGCGCTGTGCCCGAACCAGGCCAGGCTGGCCGCCTCGACCCCCTCGATGTTGCCGCCATAAGGAGCCAAGGCCAGGTACGCAGACAGGATCTGCTCCTTGTCCAGGCGCAGCTCGAGCTGCACCGCCCTGGCGGCCTCGATGATCTTGGACCGCAGCGTGCGCGGCCGCGGCTGGCACAGGCGGGCCACCTGCATGGTGATGGTCGAGCCACCCGAGACCACGCGCCCGGCGAGCAGGTCCAGGACCGCCGCTCGCGCGATGGCCAGCGGGTCTACGCCGGGGTGCCACCAGAAGCGCCGGTCCTCCAGCCGGATCAGGGCTTCGACGTAGGCGGGATCCACCTGGTCGGGGCGAACATCCAGGCGCCAGCGCTGGTCCGGCGACAAGCCGAGCGTGGCGACGCTGCCATCACGCCAGCGGATCACCGACGAGCCCGGCACGGACAAGCGCGCCGGCAGCGGCACGACCCAGGCCGCCACCAGGCCCGCCAGGCCGAGCAGCAGACCAATGGCCAGCATGAAGCCCAGCCCCCGGCGCAGCGGACGGGGAGCCCGCCGCCAGAAGGCCCCGCTCACAGCAGCCCGTCGTCCCAGGGCCCCACGACCTCGACAGCCCCCCCCGCCTGGCGGGACCACAGGTCGGGATCGTACATGGCCTGGATCTGCACCGGCGGCAACACGAAGCTGCCCGCCGTCACAGCCCGCAGGGCGTAGACCACGGTTCGGGTCGTCTCGGGACCAAGCTGGCCGAAGATCTCCACGCGATCATCGCGCAGGTTCATGTGCTGCGCTGACCACAGATCCCAGTCCTGGGTCCAGGCCGGGCGCTCGGCTCCAGACAGGCGCGGATTCTCGAGTTCCCAGCCAGCCGGCAGGCGGTCGACCAGGGCCAGGTTCTGCTGGGTCCGTTTGCCCGTGTTGGTGACATCCACCCGGACATAGATGGGCGTACCCAGCGGCAGCCCGGTGGGATCCAGCGATCGCCCCGCGGCGTCGATGAACTGCCGCCGAACCTTCAGCCCGTGGTCTCCAACCGGCACGGGATCGTCTAGACGCACCCCGGCGGTGCTCACGACGGCCCAGGCTTTGCCTGAGAGATCGGCCATCTTCAGGGCGACCGCGCCAGCGCCGTCTTGAAGCTGCCAGCCCCCATCCTTGGCGGCGCGCGCCCGGCCATCGACGACCAGACTGGCGCCAGCCACATCGACCGAGGCCGCCTGGGCGCGCTTGCCCAGGGCCGAGACCGCCCAGGCAAGTTCCTGGGTCGTGTAGTGGCTGCTCTGGGATCTAGCCACCGCCGCGGCCAGCTTGTCCGCCGCCGCCACCGCGGAAGGATCGTCCCCGCCGTCCGCGCCGAACAAGTCCTGGTACACCGACAGCCGCATTCCCAG
>JAADHA010000648.1:0-886 GCA_013152105.1 Oligoflexia bacterium
AGGGACAAGAGCAGGCACAGGGGGAGGAGGGTACGCATGGGGCGACTCGGGAGGATGGCGCCTACTTCTTCTTCTTGCTGACCAGGTAGGCGACCAGGTTGCTGAGGTCGGCGTCTGTGAGCTGGGCAAAGGGCATCATCGGCGTCCCCGGCTTGCCCGTCTTGATGGTGTCCTTCACCTGCCCAGCAGTACGAGACGCCCAGAAAGCCGGCGTCGTGAAGTCCGTGGGGCGGGGATTCAACGACACCGCCGCCGGCCCGTTCCCGTCCGCGGCCATCCCGTGGCAGGCCATGCAGTTGGCCAGGTAGACCTTTTCGCCGGCCGCCACGTCGGGTCCGTGCGCGTTCTGGGCCACGGCCACCGAGGACAACAGGAGCAGGACAGGCAGCATCGGCCAGAAACGCATCGGGGCCTCGAGGATGGAACGAAGGTTCACGCAGCAGCTTGCAGAGGATGCCACAAAACTGGCAACGTGGTCACCCGGAGGAATCGGGCTTCAGATCGGGTTTCAGATCGGGTTTCAGTGAGAGGGCTTGAGGTCGTGGAGCGCGGCGGCCCCAGGCAGCGCGTCCACGCCATCCTGGTCTGGAGTCTCTGCATCTTCAGCCTGGTCGGACGGGCGCGTCGGGTTCAGCGAGCTGTCACCCTTGTCCAGCGCAGCCAACCACACCAGGATCCGCCGGGTATCGTGCAGGTCCAGCGTCGCGGAATAGGCTGGCATATCGCCCCTGCCCGCGCGGATGAGGTCGACGAGCGCAGGCCAGGCGGCGGGGGCAAGCCCGCGCACCGAGGGGGGCGGCGTCGGCAGGATGGCCGCCAAGGGACCGTCGCCCTGGCCCGCCGGCCCATGACACTGCCAGCAGAGATCCTGGTACAGGTCCCGTCC
>JAADHA010000648.1:928-11017 GCA_013152105.1 Oligoflexia bacterium
CGCCACGGGCAAGGCGAGACCCAGGCCCAGCAACAGCGACAGCGACAGCAGTCGCAGCGAACCAACAATCACGGGACGATGAGCTTGCACGATGCCCGCCTAACCTTGCGCCATCGAGGGGGCGGCTCCAGAACCAGGAACCGCCCAGAGGCGGCGGGCCCCTGGGCGGTTGCAAGTGGCGGGACGGACGGGACTCGAACCCGCGACCTCCGGCGTGACAGGCCGGCGTTCTAAACCAGCTGAACTACCGTCCCAGTAGCGTAAAGAGCCGTGTCAGGGGTGGGCGGAACAGGGCTCGAACCTGCGACCCGCAGCTTGTAAGGCTGCTGCTCTCCCGACTGAGCTATCCGCCCCGGTGCCTGTTGGCGAGAAGAACCCGAGGGCCCGTCCCACCTTCAGACCGGGGTCACCCCCATCCGAAGCCCTGCGTTTCTAATGAGCTTGGCCAGATCCTGTCAACCCAAGCGGGACGCTTTTCTGGTTCCACCCGTGCTGAGGACGGCGCCGCCGCCCAGCGATCAGTGCTCGGAAGCCGTCGCCGAGACGCCCGTCGGGGCCGTGATTCGAGCGCGATCAGATGGCCAGCGCAGCGCGTAGTCCAGGACCTGGTCCATGTGCTCGACCCGCAGCATCTCAAGGCTGTCCCGCACTACCTGGGGAATTTCAGCCACGTCCTTGTCATTGGCCTTGGGGATGATGATCTGGCTCAAGCCATACCGGTGCGCCGCCAGGCTCTTCTCTTTCAGGCCGCCGATCGGGAGCACGCGACCGCGCAAGCTGATCTCGCCGGTCATGGCCACATCGCTGCGCGTGGGGATGCCGGTCAGCGCGCTGACCATGGCGGTCACCATGGCCGTCCCCGCGCTGGGCCCATCTGCCCTGGCGGCGTTGCCGGGGTAGTGCACATGGAAGTCGTGCGTCTCGTGAAAGTCCGGGTCCAAGCCCAGTTGTTCAGCCCGAGAGCGAATGTAGCTGAAGCCCGCGGTCGCGCTCTCTTTGAGCCAGTCACCCAGCAAGCCCGTCAGGATGAGCTTGCCCTTGCCCGGCACCACCGCGACCTCGATCTGCAGCACCTCGCCACCGTAGGAGGTGACCGCCAGACCGTTGACCAGCCCCACCTGGTCGTGGCCATCCAAGCCGTTGTCCAGGTAGCGGGGCACACCCAGGAGCTGGTCGAGGTTCTGGCTGGTCACGCGGACAGCCGTGTCCTCACCCCGCTCCACGACCAGTCGCGCGACCTTGCGGCAGGCGGTGGCGAGCTGACGTTCCAGGCCCCGCACTCCGGCTTCGCGGGTGTACTGACGCACCATCCGCTCGACCGACTGGCGCGTGAAGACGATCTGAGCGGTGTTGAGCCCGTTGGACTCGCGCTGCTTGGGGATCAAGTAGCGCTCAGCGATCACCAGCTTCTCCAGGTCGGTGTAGCCAGGCAAGCGGATGATCTCGAGGCGATCCTGCAAGGGCACCGGGATCCCCTCCAGAGAATTGGCCGTGCAGATGAACATCACCTTGGAGAGGTCGTAGTCCAGGTCCAGGTAGTGGTCGTTGAAGCTGTGGTTCTGTTCGGGATCGAGCACCTCGAGCAAGGCCGCGCTGGGATCTCCCCGAAAGTCGGCCGACATCTTGTCGACCTCGTCCAAAAGAAAGACCGGGTTGTTGCTGCCTGCTTTCTTCATGCACTGCAGGATCTTGCCGGGCAAGGCACCGATATAGGTGCGCCGGTGGCCCCGGATCTCGGCCTCGTCGCGGACCCCGCCCAGCGCTTGACGCACGAATTCCCGTTCCGTCGCTCGCGCGATGGACCGCCCTAGCGACGTCTTTCCCACACCCGGCGGGCCCACCAGGCAGAGCACCGGACCCTTCACATGTTCCACCAGTCGGGCCACGGCGATGTGCTCGAGGATGCGGTCCTTGACCTTGTCCAGGCCGTAGTGATCCTGGTCGAGGATCGCAGAGGCATGGCCCAGATCCAGGTTCTCTACCGTCTCCTCGCCCCAAGGCAGGGCCAGGACCTGGTCGATGTAGGTGCGAACGACGGTCGCCTCTGCGCTCATCGGGCTCATCTGCTTGAGCTTGCGCAGTTCTTTGAAGCAGCGGAGCCGAGCTTCATCGGACAGGGGCTTTTCCATGATCTGGCGCTCGACATCGGACAGCTCATCCTTGAACTCGTCCCGGTCGCCCAGCTCTTTCTGGATCGCCTGCATCTGCTCGTTGAGGTAGTACTCGCGCTGGGTGCGCTCCATCTGCTTCTTGACGCGCGTCTTGATCTTCCGCTCGACCCGCAGGATCTCGATCTCGCCTTGCACGTACTGCAGGATGTGGTCGAGTCGCCGCAGCGGCTCCAAGTCCTCGATCAGGGCCTGGCGATCCTCCAGCTTGAAGTCCATCTGCGCCGCGAGCGTGTCGGACAGCCGAGCCGGGTCGTCGATGCTGGAGATCGTCAGCAGCATCTCGGGCGGGATGCCCTTGTTGAGCTTGACGTACTGCTCGAAGGAGTCCTTGACGGAGCGGACCAGCGCCTCGGCCTGGACCGGGTCGACGTCGACGTTCGCCAGCTCTTCAAAGGAGACGCTGAGGTAGCCATCCATCTCGTGCAGTTGGTCAAGGCGAGCCCGAGTCTGCCCCTCGACCAGCACCTTCAGGTTGTCGTCTGGCAGATGCAACATCTGGATGATGGACGCGATCGTGCCCACCCGGTGAATGTCATCCAAGCCAGGTTCAGCGGTACGACCGACCTTCTGTGCCACCAAGAAGATGCGCTTGCCGGACGCGAAGGCCGCGGCGAGCGCCGCCCGCGACTTCTTCCGCCCCACGATGAGGGGCATGACCATGTGGGGAAAGACGACCACATCTCGAAGCGGCAACAGCGGAAGAACATCGGGCCCCGGGGCCTGGGGCTTTTGGTCCTTGAAGAGCATCAACACTCCGGGGTCTCTTGGAAAACAGCCGACCTGTCAGGAGAGCCAGCTACGCCCACTCGGCCTGGTTCCCGTACACGAGGATCGGATCCTTGGCGCGATGCACCACCTCTTCGCTGATGATGCACTCCTTGATGTTCTCCCGACTGGGCAGGTCGTACATCACGTCGAGCATGATCTCTTCGAGGATGGCGCGCAAGCCGCGAGCCCCGGTCTTGCGGTCGACCGCTTCTTCAGCAACGGCGTCGAGAGCGCCATCCGTGAACTTGAGCAGGACGCTCTCCATCTCGAAGAGTCGGCGATACTGCTTGATGAGGGCGTTGCGAGGTTCGACAAGGATCCGCACCAGCGCGCTGACGTCCAGCTCTTCCAGGGTCGCGAGCACCGGCAGCCGGCCGACGAATTCAGGGATCATCCCGAAACGCAGCAGGTCTTCGGGTTCCACCATGGCCAAGAGTTCGCTCTTGGACTTGGAGTGGGCACCCTTCTCGGCCTTGCGCTGACCGAAACCAACCCCCGACTTCGTCACCCTCTGTTCTACGATCTTGTCCAGGCCGACGAAGGCCCCACCACACAGAAACAGCACATTCGTCGTGTCGATCTGCAGGAATTCCTGCTGGGGGTGCTTCCGCCCGCCCTTGGGTGGCACATTGGCGACCGTGCCCTCGATGATCTTGAGCAGGGCCTGCTGCACGCCCTCTCCAGACACATCCCGCGTGATCGAGGGGTTTTCGCCCTTGCGCGCCACCTTGTCGATCTCGTCGACGTAGATGATGCCCTTCATCGTGCGCTCGACGTTGTAGTCAGCCGCCTGGAAGAGCGACAGGATGATGTTCTCCACGTCTTCGCCGACGTAGCCGGCCTCGGTCAGGCTGGTGGCGTCGCAGATGCTGAAGGGCACGTTGAGGTAGCGCGCCAGGGTCTGGGCCAGCAGGGTCTTGCCCGTGCCGGTGGGGCCCACGATGAGGATGTTGCTTTTTTGGAGCTCGACATCGTCGTGACTCGACCGGCTGTCGATGCGCTTGTAGTGGTTGTGGACCGCGACTGAGAGGACTTTTTTCGCGCCTTCCTGGCCGATCACGTACTGGTCGAGGTGGGCCTTGATCTCTTTGGGCTTGGGGACCAGGGCACGCGAAGCGTAGTAGTCCTCGCGCTCGTATTCCTCCGTGATGATGTCGTTGCACAGCTCGACGCACTCGTCGCAGATGTACACCGATGGACCGGCGATGAGCTTGCGCACTTCACGCTGGGACTTGCCGCAGAAGCTGCAACTGAGGTTGCGGCCGGTCTGGCCACGCTTGGTCACTTGTCGTCCTGGTCGGCGTTGGGAGACTCGATCACTTCGTCAATGATGCCGTACTCAACCGCCTCGGGCGCGCTCATGATGTAGTCGCGCTCGGTGTCGGCCCTGATGCGCTCGATGTCCATGCCGGTGTGCTTGGCCATGATCTCGTCGAGCTGGGCCCGCATCCGTAGGATCTCGCGGGCGTGGATCTCGATGTCGCTAGCCTGACCCTGGGCGCCACCAAGGGGCTGGTGGATCAGGACGCGCGCGTGAGGCAGGGCTCGCCGCTTTCCTTCGGCGCCAGCCGCCAGCAACACCGCGCCCATGCTGGCCGCCTGGCCCATGCAGATCGTGGCGACATCGGCGCTGACGTACTGCATGGTGTCGTAGATGGCCATTCCAGACGTGATCGAGCCACCTGGGCTGTTGACGTACAGGTAGATGTCTTTTTCCGGATCCTGGCTGTCCAGGAACAAGAGCTGGGCGACCACCGCGTTGGCGACCATGTCGTTGACCTGAGAGCCCAGGAAGATGATGCGATCCTGGAGCAAGCGGCTGTAGATATCGGAAGAGCGCTCGCCGCGATGGGTCTGCTCGATGACAAAAGGGATGATCGGGGAATTGTACGGCGGGAGGCTGCTCATCAGGGGCTCCGAGAGTTGACCAGAGAGGCGGGCGAGGCGGGCAGAAGAGTCAGGGTTCGCCAGATGCCGTAACCCACGACCAGCCGGCCGAGGCTCGGGAAGCATGCACACCCTGCGGCCGTTGACCAGGGAGTACACGACAAAGCCGCGTGAGCTGCCTCTGAGGGGGCCGCAGGCGGCGTCGAGACTGCGGGCACTGGCCGAATCTCCAGACAGGGTCGGCGCGCACCGCAGGCGCTCGGGGTCGTGAGCACCACGCCGATCCGGTGGACCCCGTTGGTTCTCGAGATGCTGTAGCGGCGTCGTCTCGACCCAATCCTAGCCTGTATCGTCACCGGCAACGGCCTGGATCTGAACGACCAGCGCTTTGACACCGATCAGCGCAAGATCACGCCCAGCTTGGGGCTCGACTGCACCGACACCGACGTCGATGCCAGCGCTCTGCGAGAGCAAATGCCGGGCCTCTCAGGAAGGGACCAACGACATCACGGCCATCAGCACAGCCTTTGCACCGAGGGTGAGCACCCTCCGCACGGCGTCAGCGTCCGTACGGCCCAAGGCGATGAGCCGACCGTGGGCGATTGCGTTGCGCTGCTTGAGAGGGGAGTCTACGTGGCGGCCATCCACTCCGGTGAGATCCTGCCGGAGTACACCGAGAGCCTCCACCACGGGTGCGCTATTCGCTAGCCGCCGAAAGCGGCACAGCGGGTCGTTCGGAGGCAGGTCCCCGGGGTGTTGGCGGAGAACGGTCACGAGGGTCCCCAGGCCCGGCGCTCCCTTTTGCCTGTTGGACAGGAGCTTGGCCAGCTTCGAGCCTTCGGCCTGGCTGCCGGAGCCCGAGCGCAGCGGATCGATGACGCGGGTGCGCAGCTCGCGCTCGATGGTCGCGAACATCAGGAAGAGACTGCGTGGCAGATCATCAACCGGCCCCTGCGAGACCATATCCGCCAGGAGCAGGTCCGACCGAGACCCGTCAGCCAGGTGGTCAAAGCTATCAGGCAGCAGGCGCCTCCAGCGTTCTCGTGCATGCGCACGAACACGGCTGCGCCACTGCTCAACCGCCTCAGCAGGCGGAGGGGGCCGCTTGGGTGCCTCACCGTGAAGGCGGTCCACCAACTCGTCGATGCGCTTCCGCTCGGCCTGGTCACGGTCCACCACCCCGGCTTCGTGCAGCAATTCCCCTGCCAGATCGATGATCTGCTGTCTGCGGTGCTCGGTGATCTCGCGTAGGGCCGAACCGGAGATGGGCTCGAAGCGCTTGATCTGGCTCTCCAGGGCGTTGGCCATGTGCCAGAACGCCTCACCGTGCAGGCCAGCCGCCGAGCCCACCTGGGCCGCGAGCAGTGACACGCTTGCCCGGTGCTCGTGCTCGGAGTCAGACAGGTGGTCGAGGTGGCTGAGGGCGAGCTGTACCTGGCTGTGCGCGTCGTGGATCCGGCCTTGGTCGAGGTAGAAGGAGCCCAGGGCGGTGGCGAGCTGGATGGGTGTGCGCACGTCTCCGCTGCCATCCAGGAGCTGTCGGGCCGAGTTGAAGGCCCGCTCGGCGCCGGCCGCGTCGCCTCGGGCGGCCAGGGCCTGGGCGAGGTGTTTGAAGCCCCGGCCCTCGCGCAAGGGCTGGCCGGTCCTGGCACCCAACAGGCACTCCTCCCGAGCCTTGGCCTCGGCCGTAGCGATATCTCCGCGCAGCCGGCAGGCCCGGCTCATCAGGCCACGGGCGTTGGCCAGTCGTCCTGGGTCGTCGAGCATGCCGAGCAGCTCTTCGTAGCGAGCGTAGTGCTCGGCCGCGGCCTGGGCCTGGCCCAGGTCATCCAGGAAGGCCCCGTAGCTACCGCACAGGCGCGCGCGGGCCGCGAGGTGCTCCTTCGGTGTCGCACGACTCAGGGCTTCGCGAAACACCTGGTCGGCGCGATCGAGCTGCCCCAGCTTGCGCAGGGTGGCACCCAGGTGGTTGCAGACCAGCAGGGCTTCGTCATGCCAGCCGATCTCTTCGGCCAGGGAGAGGGCGCGATCGAGGTAGTCCCGGGATTCCTCCACCTGGCCGGTCCGGTAGGTACACAGCCCGAGCAATCGAAGGGCACGGACCTGCCCGTGCTTGCTGCCGAGCCGCTCGGCCAGGGAGAGGGCTTGCTGGTCCTCTACTCGCGCCTGATCATAAGCACGCCGGAGATAGGCCTGCCGCCCCCGGCACAGGGCGGCCCTGACCTGGGGTGGGAGCGAGGGCTGCGACATGACAGCGCTCTAACCGCTGGCCGTGCGTGGGCGCCTGAGGCGTACCCGCGCCGGAGAGGGCGTGACGTGTTGGACCCCGTCTCTCGTCGCGAGACCCGGCCGGGACACGCTTGGGTTCCGGTCGTCGACGTTCGGTCAGCCCTGTCACTGCGCCTGGTCTCTTCGGCGCCGCGCTGATCTGGAGATAGACTTGACGGTGCCTGTCTGTTCGGAGCTTGGCCATGAGCAAGTGTGAGTTGGTCATCCGCTTGGATGGCGATCGCCGATCCTACGCGCCAGGGGATTCGATCACCGGCTCCGTAGAAGTCACCGTCCACAGCAAGGGTAGCTGCTGCTGCAAGGAATTGACCGTGGCCCTGCGATGGCACGTGCCCGACGTGGGCGGCAGGTCGGAGGACGGTGTCGGTGATGGCAATTGCAGCGCGCTGCTCGGCCAGGGCGAGTGGCAAGCTGGTCAAACGCTGAGCTTTCCATTCACGCTGACCGCACCTGAGGGGCTCCTGAGCTACGACGGCGAACTGTTCACCCTGAGTTGGGCCATCGAGGCCAAGGCGGTTGTCTCGTTGGGTCTCGACGTGGCCGCCAGCGAGACCATCACATTGGTCGCGCCTCCAGTCACGCCACGGCCGGACACCGACGGGGATACCGATACCGGGGTTTCGGATGCCGCCTCAGAGATCCCCACACCCTTGCGGCAGGGCATCGGCTGGAATTGGCGAGAGACCGGCCTGGGCCTGGCAGGGCTTGGCTTGGCGATGATGATCATGAGTATCCACCCGCCATCGCCCGCCGAAGGGTGGCTGTCCGTACCCGGTGGCATGGTCATCGGGTCCTTCGGCGTTGGCGCGGTGCTGGTCATCCACAGCATCCTGAGCGCCATGGCGCGGATCGCTGTCGGTCGCCCCCGCCTGCTGCTGGAGCCCTTTTCGCCGCACCTGGGGAACACGCTGAAGGTCCACGTGCTGCTGCACCCCAAGAAGAACCTCACGGTGTGTCTCGCCACACTGGAGATCACCGCGTGCGAAATCGTTACTCGGCCCCCGCCTCTCAATTACCATGCGAAGTATCCACTGGTGCATACCGTCGTGTTGCACACCCAGACCGTCAAGCTCGAGCCGAGGACCATCCCGGGGGGCAAGGAGAGCCGGATCACCTGGTGCGTCCCTCTCCCCGCGGATGGCGTGCCCTCCTTGCAAGCGCCGGACCACCACGTGGTCCAGTGGACCTTGGCGCTCCAGTTGGAAGCGCTGGGCTTGGCGGGCTGGAACACGAAGCTGTCGTTTCGCGTCTTGCCATAGTTGCACTTGCCCCACGCTGCCCCTCCGATCCGAAGCTCAGGTGTAGCCGGCATCTCTGACACCACCAGAGTCCGCTCACGCGATGGCAGCGCTGCCTCCGGGTCGTAGACTGTCACCACCTCGTCGATACACTCGAGTGAGTATTTGACGGGGGTACCGAGTGGGCCCGGTGCTGCAAATCTCCAGTGGGCCGAGGCTGTGACCACCACGGCTGCGTTCGGCTGTTCACACACGACGAAGCCATGACCTTCGCGGTCCTGTTCTACTTCTACGATGGACGAGATGCATCGCCGTGCATCAAGTCCCAAGAAGGCGCCCAAGCCTTCACGCTGGCTCACGGCGATAAGGTGCACCGAACGCGATCGCGGAAGAGGGAGAGTGGACGCCGCCCTGGGAAACGGCCTGGCCGACCAGTGCACGCACGTGATGGATTGCGGTTGGCGTGCCCCGGAATCGTTCCACCAACTCGGGGCTGGCTTCGATGACCCGGACATCAGAATCTGGCATTCCGAGCGGAGATACGGTGCAGTCGAACCACTCTTGCTGGCCATCGATGTCGAGCTTCACGCGAGCTGTGAATCGGGCCAGGGGGTCCGAGGCCGAAGGGGGTAGGTCGATGGCGAGGACTCTGAGCTTCACGGTGATGCCGCCTGGATGACAAGCACAGCAAGCATGGCCGCACAGGCAACCCCGCATCCATCCGCATGGAGTTGCCGAAGCACCACCAGGGAATCAGATCGTGGCAGCCTAGGCCAGTTCCACCTTCCTTTCCGATCTCGGGGTCTGGTCTCGTCAGAAGACATGGGGCAGCGTATCCAGCAGGGAGACTCGAGCCCGTTGCGGGTGCCACCAACGCCACGCCTGTGTCGCCGAACGCGATCGCGGGGGACGACGGCGCGCCGGGCCTCCACGTGAGCCGTAGCCCGTCACCAACGGGATGGGATAGGATCACTACATGACCACGACCCTCAACATCCGCTGGGACGGCACGGCACCTGGGCTCCAAGAGCACCGGATCAGCCTCGGGTTGTGGCTGAAGCCTCTGAGTCTACTGCTCAAAGCGGTTCGCCGCACAGCCACAGGCATCCTCACGGAAGCCATCGACGACCCGCAATACGGCGCTGGCGGAGGCCGGCTTCACAAGATCGCGAAGGGCCTCGACCTTGAGATCGTGGCAATCAAGGACGGCTGCGTGCAGGTCGAGGCGGCATTCGCGCTCGAGCCGCCGGTGGGACAACTCGGCCTGGACTACGACGACCTGATCAAGCGGACAGCAGTGCGTGTGGTCAAGTCTATCGAACGAGAGTCCCGCGGAGAGGTTTCCAACTACCTGGTCCGGCAGTTCCTGGAGGCCCTACCCTCAGAGGTCGAGATCCAGCAGTATCAGGTGGTCCACAACGGCAACGTCGTTGCAGCCACTGACGTGGAAGAGCTGAGGCTGCCAGAGATCCCGGCAGAGCTGCCTACTTTGAAGCGGCTGACCGGTAGGGTGATCGGAGTGAGCTTCGATGAGGGCAAGGAATCCGTCAGTATCAAGGCCGATGGAAGGTCCACGACCTTGAAGGCCACACTCGAACAAGTCGAATGCGCACTGAATCTCCGCGACTCCGAGATCGAAGCCATGGTTGTGTCCGGAGATCGAGCGCGATTGGTTTGGCTCAAGGTGAAGGACGGTTCCACGCGCATGCCCACAGAAAAGCACCTGGAAACCGATA
>JAADHA010000222.1:0-889 GCA_013152105.1 Oligoflexia bacterium
CGCAGTGTCCTGTGACGGAGACAAAAAACATGACCACTACCACCGTTGCCCTCGTCGTTTCAATGCGCTCCATAACGCGCAGTGTCCTGTGACAACGGGCGCGTGCGGGTGGACTGGACGTCGGAGTCCTGGTTGTTTCAATGCGCTCCATAACGCGCAGTGTCCTGTGACCCCGCCCCTCCACGACCCCCATCGCGAGGGGATCATAGCCCCCCGTTTTCCGAACCAGGGGGGGGGTGGTTTATTCAACCGTTGACTTGTCAAGACGTTTTTCGACAGCCTTTCTGGAAGTACTTGAGATTATTGAGTTTTCAAAGAATGCCGAATCTTCCGAATCTCAACCGGATTTCAGGTACTTACGAGGAGGGGTGGAGGTTCGGCTTTTTTGGTTCGATTCTCCTAATTCTCTGATGTGCGAGTCGAGGTGAGAGGAACTTCAGGAGGAGGCGCGCCGGGCACGCATCTGCCGAGAAGTATAGCACGCTGCACAGCAACAGCGGGTCACAGGATGATGGGCGGGTCGGGGGCCACGATGTCGGGGCCGCATTTCGCAGCGCAGCCGGACCGACGGCGCCCGTTGGAGACGACGTCTCACCCAGGCCGGGCACCGGCCGCTCAAGCTGGCGGTGAGGGTCAGGATCAGGGTGAGGATCAGGATCAGGATCAGGATCAGGTCGGCGGCGGCGGCGCGAGACATGGGTATAGCGACGCGTGGGGACCAGCCCGCATGGTGCTTCTGGAAGATCAACGTGGCTCCCAGAAGAGTGCATTGAATTGGGCCGGTCCGACGGCTGACGGCGACCGAAGGCGATCTCGGGGATGCCCCCGGGCTCCAGTTGCTGGTCGAGAGCACGGTCGAGTGCCAATTGGGCGAGGAGGGGCGAGAGCG
>JAADHA010000222.1:942-10912 GCA_013152105.1 Oligoflexia bacterium
GGGCGCGAGGTGTCATGATGGGAACGTGTCCTGTTGCTGCACCCTCACCGTCGATCAGATGACCGTGGCGGCACTCCGTCAGGCCATCGCGTAGCTTTTCGATGGCGACCCCGGCCAGGCCAATGCCTCGGTCGGCAAGGTCGTCATTGCCGTACTGGGACCAACGCCCACGCCATCACTTAGCCCTCAAGCTGCCGGAAGACCCAGTGCAGGAAGCGGAAGGGATGCTCGCCTTCTTGCGGAGTGAACCGGACCTTGAGTCGGCGGGCCGGTTCGGACTCGGGCGCGCCCTTGCGCTTGCCCAAGGAGAAGCGGTCGGGGTGGCGCTTGAGGATCGCCAGGACCTGCTCGGCCTGGACGGGGCTGGTCTCGTGGAAGTCCAGCTCGGCCCGCAGCGACAACCACGACAGCCGCTCGATCCCCAGGTCGCGGCAGCGCAAGCGGGCCTCGCTCAGCCAGCCCAGGTTGAGGACTTCAGTGGGAGGCTCGCCGTATCGGCCCTCCCAGCCAGTGACCAGCTCGCGGACCTGCTGGGGTGTGCGGCAGACCGCGATGCGCCGGTACTCGGTCAGGCGATCATCGAGGTCCGGCACGTAGTCTTCGGGGATCAAGGCTTGCACCGGTAGCTCCAGCTCGGGGTCGAGCTGGCGACGGGTGATCTCTCCCTTGGCGGTACGGACCGCCTCTTCGAGCAGCTCGACATAGGTGTCCAGGCCGACGGCCCGAATGCTGCCGTGTTGCTTGCTGCCCAGCAGGTCGCCGCTGCCTCGCAGCTCCATATCGGCGTGGGCGATCTGGAAGCCGGCCCCCAGCTCCTGGTGCTCGGCGAGGACCTGCAAGCGGTGGGCGGCCTCACGAGAGAGGGCCGCGTCTTCGGGGACCAGCAGGGTGCAGTAGCCGCGCCGGGTGGCGCGTCCGACCCGACCGCGAAGCTGGTAGAGCTGGGCGAGGCCCAGACGGTCGGCCCGGTTGACGATCATGGTGTTGACATTGGGCATGTCTACCCCGCTCTCGATGATCGTGCTGCAGACGAGGACGTGGCTCTGTTGGCGCACGAAGTCGACCAGGACCCGCTCCAGTTCGTCCTCGGGCAGTTGGCCATGGGCCACGACGATGCGGGCCTCGGGCACCAACTCACGAAGCTTGTGGGCCAGTCGGTCGATGGTCTGTACACGATTGTGTACGAAGAAGACCTGGCCGCCGCGCTGGATTTCGTGCAGGATCTCGTCGCGGATCCGGGCACCGTTGAAGCGTGCGATCCGCGTCCGCACCTCGCGACGACCGGGAGGAGGGGTCGCGATCATGCTGACATCCCGCAAGCCGCCGACCGCCATGTACAAGGTGCGGGGGATGGGCGTCGCGCTCATCGCCAGATAGTCGACCGGCACGCCGGCCTGGGCCTGGGTCAGCCGCTTGAGCTTCTCTTTCTGCTTCACGCCAAAGCGGTGTTCCTCGTCCAGGATGACCAGCCCCAGCTTGCTGAAGCGCAGGTTGCGACCGAGCAGTGCGTGGGTCGCGATCAGCACATCGACCTGGCCCGAGGCGACCTGCTGCTGGACCGCGCGGGCCTCGGCCGCCGACTGGAAGCGGGACAAGGTGCGAACCGTCACCCCGAATGGACCCATGCGCTCTTCGAAGGTGTGGCTGTGTTGAAAGGCCAGGATGGTGGTGGGGCACAAGACGGCGACCTGGCGACCGTCCAGCACCACGCGCATCGCGGCCCGCATGGCGACCTCGGTCTTGCCGAAGCCGACATCGCCCACGACCAGACGATCCATCGGCCTGGGCGCGGCGAGGTCGGCCAGGACGTCGTCGATGGACTGCTGTTGACCCGGCGTCTCGGTGAACTCGAAGGCCTGGGCGAACAATTGCAGGGTCTCGGGCTCGCCCTGGTAAGCGTGGCCCTGCTGCACCCGACGGGATGCGTGCAGCGCCAGGATCTCGTGGGCCATGGCCAGCACCTGGTCCCGCACTTTCTGCTTGCGCCTGGCCCAGGTCTCTCCGCCGAGCTTGTCCAGGCGGGGCCGGATGTCGCCCACCGCGCGGTACTGGTAGAGCTGGTCGAAGCGCATGACGGGCAGGTACATGCGGTCGCCGCCGCGGTACTCCAGCTCGACATAGTCCTGCTCGGTCAGTCCCAGCTTGAGGCGCCGCAGCCGCAGGAAGCGACCCACCCCGTGGGTGGTGTGGACCACCAGGTCCCCTTGCTTGAGCTGGGTGTGGCTGCGCAGGACGGCGTCCTTGAGGTTCCGGGGCACGTGGGCGGCGCGGCGCCGGGCCTTGGGCGTGAACAGCTCGTCGGCGGTCAGGATCGCGAGCTGGTCTCGCTCGCTGTGGAAGCCACGGGGCAGGTCGCCGATCCACAGGACCAGGCTGCCGGCTGGACCCAGCGTGCCTCGCTCGCGAAAGCCAGGGGACAGACCGTGCGGCTGGAGCAGGGCCAGGACGTGCTCGGCGCGGTTCCGGCTCTCGCAGACCAGGGCGATCTGCCAGCCATCATCCAACCAGTCCGCCAGGCGACGCAGCACCGGCGCGAGCTCGCCTTGGGAGACGCGCAGATCAGCGTTGGTGCGGCAACACAGGTCAGGGGTCTGATCGATCGCCACCGCCTCGATCCGGACGGCCCGGCTCAGTCCCGCTCGCACCGTGTTCGGCGCCATGAAGCGGGCCTCGGGCAGGACGGGCGCGCGGTCCTCGACCGGGCAAGCAGCCCAGCGGGACGAGACCAGACCGTCGAAGCGCTCGAGTTCGGCGTCCACGGCCGGCGGGTCCACCAGCAGAATCGGCGCACCCTCGGGCCACCAGGACAGCGGGGGCACCAGGGCATGCAAGGCGCCCAGGAAGTCCTCGGCGCCGGGAAACCACAGGCCCTCGCGCAGGTCGGCCAGGATCCGGCGTCGCGTGGCTTGTCCGCCGCCCATGCGGTCCACGGCCTGGGCGGTGTGGGCGCTGGCCCGGCTCAGCGCATCGGGTGTGACGACCGTCTCGCGGGCTGGGAGCAGGCGGGCCCGAGGCAGACGCTCGCCTGAGCGCATGGTCTGCGGGTCGAAGGTGCGCAGCTCTTCCAGCTCGTCGTCAAAGAAGTCCAGCCGCAGCGGCGGCGAACCCGGTGACCAGATGTCCAGGATGCCGCCTCGGGAGGCGACGGTCCCGGCCTCCTCGACCTGGTGAATGGCCAGGTAGCCCCAGTCAGCCAGGGTTTTGAGCAGGGCCTGGCGGTCGAGTTGCTGGCCCTCGACCAGCTCGAAGCGCAGCGCACGCAGGGTCTGCGGCGACAGGACGCCGTGCATGAGGGCGCGCGCGCTGGCGACGACGAGGACCCGCCGGCCCTGGTCGATGGCGTCGAGCACGGCCAGGCGCTGGCGGGGGATGTCGGGGTGAGGAGAGACCCCGTCCCAGGTCCGCACGTCGTCGCCAGGGAAGGGCAGCACCGCCGGGTCGGATGGCTCACCGAGGTGGAAAGCCAGCTCTTGCCGAAGTCGTGCTGCGTCGTCTCGGGTCGCCGCGACAGCCAGCGAGCTGGTCTTGCTGGCGCGGGCGAGGGCCGCGATGGCGTAGGCCGCAGCCCCACCGGGCAGACCAGCCAGGGCTTGACCGGGCTGGGCCAAGGTGAGGATCTGGCGCAGAGAAGCGGTGGGAGAGGAGGGAGGCGGCATGGCCCCGGGGTCTATCCGGCCGAACGCATCAGGCCTGGACCGCAGCCGCGGCGGCCTTTTCTTCGGCCCGCGCCTTGAGCGCCATCGTGCGACCTTCATAGAGTTTGTAGAAGCTGACGGACACGATGAAGAAGACGAAGGAGACCGCGCTGAAGAGACAGGTCAGCACGAACAGGCCCTGTCCGAGCGCCCACAGTTCGGCCAAGGCCACGCCCTGCATGACGATGGCGATGGGCAGGTAGATCAGCACGATGCTGCCGCGCCGGCCGCGGGTGAGCTTTTTGCTGCGGTCCAGGGGCCAGACCTTTTTTTCCAGACAGGCCACCGGGTCCACGAAGGCGTACATGCTGACGTAGATGATGCCCGGCAGCATCAGCAGCATCAGGCCGATCTGGATGCTGAGCTGGGCGATCAGGTGAGGCATGAACAGCCGGCGGTAGCGACCCATTGCGAAGTTGAGGGCGTCATAGAGCCCGGCCCGTTCCCCAGCGGAGTGCATCCGGCCGACATAGACCGAGACCGCGCCGACGATGGGCCCCAACAGGATCTCTTGGAGCAGGGCGACCCCGGTCATGGCCAGCAGCACCTTGATGAGGTTGGTCTGGTCCTGGGTGCCGACATCCCCGCCCAGCAAGCGGTAGACGCCCATGTCCAAGGCCGCCGCGACGAGGCCCATGAAGATCACCAGCGGGACCACGGTGCCCAGATTCTTGAAGGCGGCGGCCGAGGCGCTGCTGAAGGCGCCGATGGCGTTGTTGTGGGTGTTGGATTTTGCCATGATCGGCAGGTAACGATGGGCTCTCTGCTCAGCAACAGCGGGAGTTGTGCTTCCTGCGTGCTTGGGCGCAGCAGTGCCGCCATGCGTTACGGGTCGAGACCTTCCAGGGGAAGCCATGTCTTCGCCGATCTCGCCACCTGTCGCTCCTCGTGCCCAACCAAACAAGTTTGGTGCTGGGGACGCGCCGGCCGGTCCGGGCGACGACGATGTCATCACGCTGAACTCGTCCATCATCGGCTTGTCCGATGACTTTCACCTGGACCTGGCAGACCTGGAGGCCGTGCGCCTGGTGCTGCGCGGCAACAGCGTCGTCGACTGGAACCGGGCGTCCTTCACGGACCTGGAATCGGTCAACCACTACCTGCTCCTGCACCGCTTGAGCTGGGATGACCCCGAAGACCGTCGCCGCGTCACCTACCTGCACAGTCAAGCCATTGGCTACCTCGAAGATCACCTGGGACTGCGCTTTCCCGACGAGATCAAGCGCCCAGAGGACGTGCGCCAGGTCTTCTTGATGGCCAGCCAGATGGGGGGCTTCCGGCGGCGCCAGATCCTGGCCTGTGCCGCCCTGAAGCTGATGCATACCATCGCGCACCTCGAAGCCGCTGAGCTGCGCCACCAGTCGGCCCTCTCCGAGGCGGACCTGCTCGAGCTGGCCGAGCGGCGGATCCACGAGGCCGCCCAGAAGATGCGGGACGAGGGCTTCCCGATCGTCGCCTTCTACGGCAACCGCAAAAGCCGCAATTCGACCATCACCAAGCTGCTCGCCAAAAAGGAAGCGACGGCCGCCCTGGTCTTTGACAAGCTGCGTTTCCGGCTGATCACCGAGACCCGGGCACACATCGTTCCGGCCATCGCCTGGCTGACCCGCAACCTGATGCCCTTCAACTACGTGATCCCCGGTCAGAGCCACAACAACCTGGTCGATATGCACGCCGAGTGGAGCAAGCCGCCCTATCGCGAACTGGCCGACCAGCTTCACGGCTTCACGGCCGAGGGGGACCAGCCCTTCAACGAGGAAGACAACCCCTTCTCGGGCAAGAGCTACCGGGTCGTCAATTTCATCGTCGATTTCCCGGTTCGCATCGACCACCTCGGCCACGCTCGCTACGGTGCGATGTTGGGCCGAGTGGTCTTCGTGCTCATCGAGTTCCAGGTCGTCGATGCCAAGACCGCCGAACAAAACGAGCTGGGCGACGCCGCCCACGAACTCTACAAGGAACGTCAGCGTGCGATCGTGGCCAGTCGGCTGCGCAAGGGCGGTCGCTACAAGCGCAAGCGGGTGACCCGGGCCACGCGCCGGGCGCAGCGTGAAGTCACGGACAAAGAGTAGACGCGCAGCTCTGTGCGGGCCGGTGTCGGCTCTGGGCTGAACTATTGGCTGTGGGTGAGGGTCTCCAGGCTGGCATCTGCCACCTTCTTGAGGGAATAGGTCGACGCCAGGACTGTGTACGAAGAGTCGTTGGATCGCACGGCCCGCTTGCTGTTCGTTTCAGGACCCAACACATAGCCGCCGGATGTGCTGTCATCCCCAGACCCGACGGTCCAGGCGACCGTCAGATCGGCGGTCGGTGGCGCCGTAGGATCGTCTGGCAACGCGCTGATCTTCACGGTCGTCGCCTGTCTCACCAGGTCAGCCACCGCGCCTTGGTCCACGGTCCTGCCCTCGGCCAGCCCAGCGATGGTCCACGTTCCTTCGGTGTTCTGGATCTCGATCTTGTCCGGCCCGTGTTGCACGGTGAATGTCTGGATGTCACCGGGGTCGACCTTGAGATAGGTCGAGTCGTAGTAGTCGCTGGGCCGCGACCCGATGGACCACTGGGATAAACCAGCGATTCGGTAGACGGCGTCGGCGTCTTCTCGCCTCACGGTGGCCGCCCGACCGCTGCCAGCGCCGACGAAGATCGTCGTCGAGGTGCCGTCCCCATCCAGCTCGACCTTTTTGTCGAAGCTGTCAGCCGTGACCTTGAGCGCATCGTAGCTGCTCTTCGTGGTCGCCACCGGGTCACTGACCTCGGCTCCAGCCAGGGCATCGAGCACCTTCTGGACCTTTGTGGCGTCCGCCGGATAGCCACCGGAGCTCTTGATCTGCCACGCGCCCTGGCTCTGCTCCAGCTCGATCGGATCCTTGTCCTTGTCAGTCCCCGTCCAGACCTTCAGGCCGTGTACATCGCTGGGCTCGAGTGAGACTAGCGGAACCATCGCCGCGGCCGCGTTGTTGTTGGGCCACCAGGTCAGGGCCACCAGGCCTCCCTGTGCCAGGGCCACCACGCCAAGTACCGTGTTCAGCCGGTTCATACGAGACCTTCCTTGTGTCCAGTGTCCAGTACCTTGACGTTGTGCCCTGTCGTGGCGTGCGTCAGGGGCCGCGCCGTGCGACGCCTCCGACGTCCGACCCAGGCCACCAGGCCGAGGGCGGCCAGGGCCAAGGCGTAGTTGCCCAATTCCCACCGTCGGCGCGCATCGTCGCTCAAGGGTGCCAGGGTCCGTGCCAGGCTTCCAGGACGACGAATTGCCATCAGGTCGGTGTCCTCGACCGACCAGTCCACCAGATTGGCCAGCATGCCCAGGTTGGACTTGTGAACCCCACCGCTCATGTTCTGGGCGACCTGCATCATCAGGTCGCTCGCGATCTCAGAAGACCCGATGACGGTGAGCTTCGCGCTGCTGAGCGCGTGGTCCAAGGTCGTGCTCGCGGAGGCCGCCTTGTCCCCGCCACCCTCCAGTGTGGGGTCCTTCTGGCCGATGAAGTTGCTGGGCAGTGGCCCCGACAAGGTGACCGCCACGGTCCGGGCCTTCTGTTCACCCTTGGGCCCAAAGCCGCTGTCGGGGAAGGCGTCGAAGTCAGGCTGAATGTCCGTCGCCAGCCACGTCCCCTTGGACGTGGTGAGCAGGGTTTGTGCATCCACACCCTTGGGCAGACTCTCGGACACGGTGAGCGGTGAGGCCCAGGGCATGGTCACGTTGGGCAGATTCGAGAAGACGGGGCTGGACTTGTCGAAACCACCGCTGCGGATGTCGGGAAAGAAGGGGTAGGGCAGCATGCGCACGGTGTTCGTGACGAAGGGCCCTCGTTGTGTCCGCACAGGCATGGGGAAGGGGGCGTTCTGCGGGTCAGCCACGAGTTCGTCCCCGACCTCCACACCCCAGGTCTTCAGCATCTTCTTCAAGCCGTCGTCGTTCTCTTCGACGGTCAGGCCTTGCCGGGACGCCTTGATCCGCCAGTCGCCCGCAAGCGCGACCAGCGATCCCCCACGCATCAGGTATTGGTCGAGGGCATAGCGTTCCTTGTCGCCCATCTTGCCCGGCTTGCCGACGATGAGCACATCGACGTGGTCGGGTACCTTCCCATCCGAGAGGTCCAGACGTTCCACCTGGTATTCATCGGACAGCCAGTGCTCGAGGAGCTGATAGTCCGGCTGCGGGGTGGGCTGTTGGTACTGCGGCGGAAGGTTCGGATTGCGCGGTGGCGCCACGGGCTTCTCGGTCAGGAGCCCGACGGTCTTGAGCTGTCCGGGTGAGAGTCGACGTATCGCGGCCTCGGCGTCGCGCCGCAGGTCTCCGACCTCGCCCCCCGCGATCACCCGCTCTGACTTGTCACCGGACTCGATGAGCAGGTGGGCGTAGAACAGATCCTGGCCGAAGAGGTCGGCCGCGAGCGGCTTGATCCCCTTGTCATCCACCAGCTTCTGCATCGCCTCTTGGTTGAGCTCTGGATGCACCTCGGTCAGGGGCAAGCCGTCGGCCTCCAATTCCTTGGCCACGGTTCGCAGCCCGTCCACCGAGCCCTGGAATGATGCCGGGACGGCGTCGGGTGTCGTGTACAGGGTCATCTTGGAGCCGGCGGGCAGTTGCGCGACCAGGCTCTGCGTGCTGGCAAAGTCCTGGCTGGCCCGGCGAATCGCTCGCGTCAGGTCATACTCCAGGTTTCGCAGGTGGACCTTCAGGCCATTGGTAGCGGAGCCCTCGACCTCGATGAGGTCGTTGAAGCCAAGCACCTGGTACTTGTCCCCGTAGCGCACCAGGATGTTGAAGTAGGCGTTGACCACCGACTGGCTGTTCCGGTCTGAGACGGCCAGAGGCACGCTGTGAATGCCGTAGGACTGCCCGATCTCCTCCTCGAGATCCGGATCGGTGCTCGGGTCGGCGAAGCGCACCGTTACGCGCCCGTCGCCGATGGCCTGCACTTCGAGCAGCAGGTCCTTGATGCGGGGGACCAGGGGTGCCAACAGGGGATGCGTGCGAGCAGAGAAGTAGGCGTCGATGTAGAGGGGCTCTTGGAGCCGGTCCAAGGTCGTCTTGGTCGCCTGTGACAGGCTGTACTCGCCCGTGCTGGTCATGTCGATCCGCAGGTCGTGAATCGGCGCCAACCAGATGTTCAGTGCCAAGGCGTTGACCGCCAACAGGGTGATGTTCAGCGTCCGCTTTCGGATGCGCCGGGCACCGCTCTCGCTGCCGCTGTCGATGCGTGGCAGCTCCAGGAAGTGTACATTGAGCGCCAGGAAGAAGCCGGTCAAGCTCAGGTAGTAGGCCATGTCTCGCAGGTCGAGCACGCCGCGAGCGATGCTCTCGAAGCGACTCCCTGTGCCGATCGCCCGCAGCACCTCGGCGGTGTTGTCGCCGAAGAGCCCCGTCAGGGCGGGATGACCGATCAGGTAGAAGCCACCGCCCACGACCATGGTGCCCATCAGGGCGACCACTGGGTTTGACGTGCGCGCCGAGATGCAGAGGCCCATCGAGAGGTAGGCGGCGCCCAACAGCAAGGCGCCGAGGTAGCCACCGATGACCGGGCCCCAGTCGAGGTCCCCCAGGGCCGCGACCGTCAGGGGCAGCGGGAAGGTCAGCGCCAGACCCAGGGCCACCAGCAGGACACCGGCCAGGAACTTGCCCAGGACGAGATCGCGGGTACGCAAGGGCAAGGTGAGCAGCACTTCAAGCGTGCCACGCGACCGCTCCTCGGCCCACTGCCGCATCGTGATCGCGCTGACCAGCAGCACCAGGAGCAGCGGCAACCACTCGAAGAGGGGACGAAGGTCGGCCAGATTGCGGCCGAAGAACTCGGACAGGGTGAAGAAACCCAGCAGGGTCGCGACCAGGAAGGCGCCCAGGAACAGCAGCGCCACAGGCGACTCGAACCAGGAGCGAAGCTCTTTCCGCGCGACGAAGAGGATCGTGTTCATGCCGCCACCTCCCGCTGGGACTGCTGCTCTTGCAGCTCTTTGAAGACCTGGTCCAGGCTGCGACTGACCGGCCCGACCGCCGCCATGCCCCAGCCAGACTGGGCCGAAATCCGCGCGATCTCGACGGATGCCTGTGCCGGAGAGTCTGTATCGACGGTCCAGAGATCGAAGCCTGGAAGGCGGTTGTCGCGGCCGTTTCGGCTCACCTTGCCCAGCGAGGACAGGCGCTCGACCACGCCCGTCGTGTCCTCGGCGAGCGAGACCTGCACGGCGCGGCTGCGGGTGAGATCAGCGAGCGGGGCGTCCGCCACAAGGCGACCGGCCATCAAGACGACCACGCGGTCACAGACGGCCTC
>JAADHA010000280.1 GCA_013152105.1 Oligoflexia bacterium
CTGGACCAACTCCAGACGACCCTCGCGGACGCGCTCACCCGCCGCCCTCCTCCGCCTCCTCGGGTGGCCTACCCCGAGACCGTGCGGGCCGACATCGAAGCCCTGACGCCGATCGTCCGCCAGGTCTGGCAGGTCGACGGCTTCCGGGCCCGCGGGCTCGCCCTGTGGGCCTTGACCAGCCTTGATGACCACGACGAGCTCGAGGACATCCCTCCCGAGCTGCGCCTGGCGGTGCAGGGACGCGCCGGGCCGGGGCGGGACATCGATCAAGAGATCATCGCCAGCCGCTACGCCTTCCTGGACCAGCACGTCGGCCGGCTGGTGCCCAAGACGGGCAGCCGGACCCTGACCGACCGCCTGGACCAGGTGCTGCTGCACCCAGTGTGGGGTTTCGCGGTCTTCATCGGCTTCATGCTGGTGATCTTCCAGGCCCTCTTCTCGGGGGCCAATCCCTTCATCGACGCCATCGGGTGGGCCGTTTCGGGCATCGCAACTGTCGCGGTGTCGGTCCTGCCCCCAGGTTTCCTGACGGATCTGCTGGTTGAAGGGGTCATCGGCGGCGTGGGAAACGTCATCGTCTTCCTGCCCCAGATCCTGATGCTCTTCGGCTTCATCGGGCTGCTCGAGGACTCGGGCTATATGGCTCGCGCCGCGTACCTGATGGACCGCATCATGAAGTCGGTGGGGCTGCACGGGCGCGCCTTCGTGCCGATGATGTCGGGCTACGCCTGCGCCGTCCCGGCCATCATGGCGACCCGCACCATGGAGCGGAAGCGGGACCGCCTGCTGACCATGATGGTGGTCCCGCTGATGTCCTGCTCGGCCCGCCTGCCGGTCTACACTCTGATTATCGCGGCGCTGTTTCCGCCGACCCGCGTGTTCGGGGTGCTGCCCTTGCAGGGCGTGTTGATGACCGTGATGTACCTGTTCAGCACCTTCATCGCCTTGGTGGCGGCTGGAGTCCTGGGACGCACCGTCCTGAAGGGCCAGCGCGTGCCCTTGATCCTCGAGCTGCCGCCGATCCGCCTGCCATCCTTTCAGAGCGTGCTGCGCCTGATGTGGTCACGCTCCCGGGTCTTCTTGTCCGAGGCCGGCACCATCATCCTGGCGTGCAGCGTGGTGCTGTGGGGACTCTTGAGCTACCCCAAGCTGCCCGAGCTCGGCCCTGGGGCCTCACAGCAGGACGTCGCCGCCTGGCAGGCCGAGTCCCTGGAGCACAGCTACGCCGGCCAACTCGGCAAGGCCATCGAGCCGGCCATTGCGCCCCTCGGCTACGATTGGAAGATCGGCGTGGGCCTGATCGGCGCCTTTGCGGCCCGCGAAGTCTTCGTCAGCACCATGGGTCTGGTGTACGGCGTGGGCGAGGGCGCGGATGCACAGAGCATCTCCCTGCGAGAGAAGATGCGTTCGCAGAGACGACCCGATGGAAAGCCCATCTACAGCCCGTTGACGGGGATCTCGTTGATGGTCTTCATCGCTCTGGCGGCCCAGTGCATGAGCACGCTGGCCGCGGTCCAGCGCGAGACCCGCAGCTACCGGTGGCCGGCTTTCCTGTTCATCTACATGACCTCGCTGGCCTGGGTCAGCAGCTTCGTGGTCTACCAGGTGGGCCGGCTGTTGGGCTTTGGATAGTGCCGGCGCAGTTCTGACCAGCAGTGCTCCACCGGGACAGGCTGGCCCCACTCCAGACCGGGACACGCGGGCCCCACCTCGGCCGGATCGCCCCGCGGGCAGGCAGTCCGTACACGGCGCGAATCTTGCATAAAATCCGGTAACCTGGGAGACTCCCTCGATGCCGCTGTTCGCCTCGATCCTCGCTTCACTGATCGGTGTGGGGCTGCTCGGTCCCGCCGCCGCGGCCACGACCTCTCGCTCGGTCCTCCCCTGGTCCCAGCTCTCCTTGGAACCGGCGGCCCCCGACGCCGCGGCCCGGGGCCCCGAGCTGCTGACCGCGGGCCATCTCGGCATGCTGGCCGTCTGCGACCCGGTCTCGCACGAGGTCGACCTGATCGATGCGTCCGGCGCGGGTGGGGACCGGGTCTCCAGCCGCCTTGCCGTGGGCCTGTGCGGCGACATCGCCTTTGCCCTTACGGGTGACCTGGTGATATTGGACAACGCGACGCGCCGTCTGAGTCTGGTCGGTGTCGATGGGCAGACGCTGGCCCAGGTCACGCTGCCAGATCTGGCGCCCACCGGGCTCCATCTGGCGATTGAGAACGATCAGGTGTTGGGGCTGGACCTTTTCGGCAACGCGCACCCGCTGGCCAGCGTCGAGGGTGCCTCGCTCCAGCCGGCACGCCAGACCAAGCTCGAAGATCGGGCGGGGGCGATCCTGTGGGACGCCGCCAGCCACAGCCTGCACACCGACGGGCTGACCCTCGACCTGCCGCAAGCGCGGGTGGCCAGCGGTCAGCAGGTGGGGGACTGGCTGATCGTGGACATCGTGGTGAACGATGCTCCCGCGCTCATGGTTCGCCGCCAGGCCTGGCATGTGCCCACCGGACAGGTGGTCGACCTACCCGTGCAGGGAAGGCTCTACGCACCGCACCAGGACGCGGCTCAGGACGACCAGGGGCGACTCGTGGTGCTCGATCCGCGTGCTGATGGGCTCGGCCTGCTGCGGGTGAGCCCGTGACTCCGCAGATCCTCGCTTCGCTGCTGCTGCCTGTCCTGGTGACGCTGCCCACGGCCCGTGCCATCGACCGGGAAGCGGTGCTGGAGAACGCCGCCATCTTCACGACCCACCAGTGGACCATGGGCGCGGGCAACCAGACGGCGTCTTGCTCCAGCAGCTATATCAGCGACTACACCCCCGGAGAGACCTATCGGGGGCTGCCCTATGATTGGGGCGGTTGGGTCACGACGGACGAGTTCGACGACTACCTGGCCCTGGACTACGGCGCGGGGAGCCACTCCTCGAATGGCGTGCTCTCGTGTACCGTCGGGGTCGACTGTTCGGGCTTTGTGAGCCAGACCTGGGAAACCAGCATCAAGTACGGCACATCGACCTTCTACCAGGTGAGCTCGGAGATCTCCGTCACCGATCTCAAGCGCGCCGACGCCCTGAACAATGCCGGCAGCCACATCGTGCTCTTCGCCTACCAGACCGCGGCGGGTCTGCCGGTCTACTTCGAGTCAGGCGGGGCGCTGGTCTCGGTCCACGGTACCCAGGGGTGGTCGTACTTCAGCAACTACACCCCGATCCGCTACGATGACATCAGCGACGGCGCGAAGACGGGCACCTTTGACAATCCCATCGAGATCAGTCAGATGCCCTTTGAAGACTTGCGCTACACGGCCGGTGCCGCCAGCGACGCCATCGACGTGTATAGCTGTAGCAGCGCTGATGAGTCCGGCCCCGAACAGATCTATCACTTCGAAGTGGCGACAGCGGGCACGCTCTCGGCCCGAGTCAGTGACGACGATGGCGTCGACATCGACCTGCAGGTCCTCTCCGAGCCCCAGGGGGACGCCTGCCTGGCCCGGGACGACACCGAGCTGGAGCTGTGGCTGGAGCCCGGTGAGTACTGGCTGGTCGCTGACACCTGGGTCAGCAGCTACGAATACGCTGGGCCCTACATTCTGACCATGAGCTTCACGGGCAGCCTGGGCAGTTCTGACGGCTCGGGTGATCCAGGAACGGGGACCGGCGGCTCAGACGGGGGAGGATCGGACGGCGGCAGCGCGGACACAGGGGCTTGGGACGCGGGAAGCTCGGGCGGCGACGCCGGGTCCTATCTGGACAGTGGGCTGGCCGATGATGGTGTTGCGCAAGGCTTTGCGTCGGGCCCCCCTGGTCAGCGCTTCTCGCTGGTCGAGGATGGATCGGGCTGCGCCAGCGCGCCGGGGCCGATGGGCTTCTGGGCGCTGGGCCTGGCGCTGTTGTTGCCGTGGCGACGTCGGAGTGGGCCTGAAGGGTCGGTACGGAATAATCCATAGGCATGTTCGCGCAGTCCATCTCGAGAGCACCGCCGCCGTCCTCCAGATCAGGCATGGTGCGCCTCTTCGGGGCGGTCTGCCTGGCAAGCTTGGTGCTTCCCGCCTCATCCTGGGCTGCCCCCGCCGCCTTGCCGGATCTGGTCGGTGAGATCCTGGCGACCAGCAGCAGCAGCACCGCGGTCCTGGTGCATGGCCGCGTGTCGAACGTGGGAACCGCCCCTTATCCGGGTGGGGCTGGCCTGGTTCTCACCGCTGACGATGGCGTCGAGCACTACCTGGTGATGCCCGCCCTGGGTCCCGGCCAGGAGTACCTCTTCAACGTGGCGCTGCGCAGTGCCCAGATCAGCACCAAGGTCGACCTGGTCGTCGACCCGATGGGCAAGGTCGCCGAGCTCTCCCGTGCCAACAACATCGCCCACTGGCAGGTACACCCACCCCTCGATCTGGTCCTCAGCTCGGTGCGGGCCGAGGCGAAGCCGGTCGCTGGGCAGCCGGTCTACCTGGTGGCCGAGATCCGGGATCGTCTGTGGACTCCGGCGGTCACCGTGCCGGTGCAAGTGACGATGACGGTCCGTTCCAAGTTCCAGATCGCGGGAAGGGATCCCATCGCGATTGACTCCTCGCTGGTCCAGCCCATCGACTTCCTCGACACATTCCAGCTTCCAATCAGCATTGACCCACCGCTGCTTCCAGCGGCGCAGGCCGCCGACCCGACGGCGCCGGTGATGGCCGCGCTCAGCGTCACCGTGTGCGTGAAGTCGCTCTCGCTCGTGGCAGAACGGGAAGACGACTGCGCTGGCCACCCCGCTTGCAACAACTGCGCAGATCTACGGGTGGCGGACGTACCCTTGCTCCGCGCCCCGCCCGCGCCTTCTCTGCCGTCTCCCTGACGCTCAGCTCCCTGACGCGCAGCTCCCTGACGCGCAGCCGAACTGCTTGGCCAGCTTGAGACCCTGCATCTGGTAGCTGCTGCCGCTGGCACCGTAGAGCACATCGGGGATCATCTCGTTGTGCAGGAATTCCACCCGAAACAGGGCCTGGCCGTGCTCCAGCAGGAAGGGCACATCGTGGGTGCGGATCTCCAGCACCAGGCGCGCACCCGGTGCATCGCCGCTTTCGGACCATCCAAAGCCCGAGTCGATGAAGCCGGCATAGTGCGTGCGGAGTTCGCCCTTGGTGGCGTCGAAGGCGACCAGCTCGGCGCAGAGCTGTGGGGGGATCCGCAGGCGCTCGCGGGTCGCGAAGATGTAGAACTGTTCAGGCTCGAGGACGTGTCCCTCGTCGCCGGTGGCCGACAGCGAGTTCCAGTAGCGTTTCAGCGGCAGGTTTCGATGGGCCAGGTCGATGGGGGGCTGGTGACGGCGCGCCGTGTAGCCGACCGGGCCGCCGTCATGGCTCTCGAGGTCCACCGACAGCAGGATCCCAGGGGGCAGGTCGTCGGCGACTGGCGCGGGCGAGCCATCCGACCAGGTGCACAGCGATTCCCGTTTCTGCCAGGTGGCGAGCTGCGCCGCGTCCAGACCGGGCCGGCCCCGGGCCAGGCGGAGTTGCCCCAGGCAGTCACCGCGGCGCACCGCCACGTGGAAGCTCTGGGGTGTGATCTCCAGGAAGAGGCGGCCCCGGTAGCCGGCCGGGATCGTGTCGAAGGCGATGCCCCTGTCGGTCAGCACCCGGACAAAGACATCCAGCCGGCCGGTGCTGGACTTGGGGTTGGTGCGCCCCCAGACATCTTCTGGAAGCTCCAGCACTTCTTCCAGCTCGACCAGGTAGACCCCACCGGCGTGAAGCACCAAGGGCTGGTCTCGGTCCAGGCGCCAGCTCGCGGTCGCGAGGCGACCCAGCTTGCGCTCGATGCCTTGGCCCCCCGGCAGGAAGCTGCACTGGAGCTGCCAGGCCCGCGCGCCCAGCCGCAGGTCCAGGCTGGATGGCTGGAGCTGAGCAGTCTGGACGGGGATCAGGGCCTGGATCGCCTGCTTGGCGATCAGGTCGCGGAGGGTCTGGCTGGTGAGGATCGCGTTCATTGCCCGCCGACCATAGCCGAGCGGCTACAGTGGGACGACCCGGAGGTGTTCCCATGCTCCCAGTGATCCTGACTCTCCTCGCTTGCCATGGACCAGACTCGGTCGCGGACACAGCCACGCTGATGACCGACAGTGGGGTCGGAGGAACGACGACGGGCGGCACGGCGACCAGCGATGTCTGCGGCGATCTGGGCCTGACCAGCCGCGACTGGGTGGACGCGGATGATGACGACAGCCTGTACGCCACCGCCGCCGACGTCGCGCTCCAGACTTCAGAGGGCGACCTGATGTTGTCCAGCCTGTGGACTGGCTGCGAGGTCTTCCTGTTCATCCAGGACAGCCCTGCCCAGGCATCGGGCTGGCCCACCGACCTGTGGGAGCGGGATGTCGACACCCTGTTCGACGCCTTGCCGCGCAATGTGCACCTCATGTTCAGCAGCGACGCCTCATCCTCGGACGACAGGGATGCGTCCCTCGCCTTGCTCAAGTCCCAGGTCGACGATTCGCTCGCCGCCATGGACGTCGACACGGCCGCCTGGTGGGCAAGTCATGTGCACTACCTGACTCGCCGCAGCCAGACGCTCAGCGGTTGGTTGGGACAGACCATGAACAACCCCGGCTGGGGGGTGGGCATCGACCGCTTCCAGCGCATTCGCTACATCGGCAGCTATGGCGATCCCACTCGCTACAACAGCAGCTACGGCTGGTTCGAGCCCAACCTGTCCATGGTGGCCAATGAAGCCATCTACTACAACTTCGAGTCCGACCGCGCAGACACGATGGACGCCGAGGACGCGACGGTCCTCACCCTGTTCGATCAGGACCGCGTGGCCGGATCGGTGGACAGCACGGTCGATCTACCGGACCTGAGCGGCTTCGACACCGTGACGGTGGACACCACCATGGCCTGTGAGGGCGACGGCGAGTACGGCTACTGCCCGGCTTGGGATTATATGGCCTATCTGTATATGTGCGATCGACCGGTCGAGGACAACCCGTTCACCGATTTGTCCTGCCAGCCCGCCCAGGCCGAGGTCCTGGGCACCTGCGTCGTGGATGGAAGTTCGACCAAGGTCTCGTGTACCAGCAACGATGACTGTACGTGGACGGAGGGGGGCGATACTGGCGCGGGCGTCACCGTTGTCGGAAAATGCGAGGGCTATGAAGCCGCCATCGCGGCCGACACCCTGGCGGGGGACTGCGAGCAGCCATCGGGAGAGACCGCCTCGGCCACCTACACCTGCGCCGAGGACGGCAGCGGCTACGGCGATCTGGCCTGCGCGTGCAGCACCGAGATCGGCCGGTGGATCACGACCTACCACCGCGAGGGGCGCTGGGTCTACGACATCAGCCCGATGCTGCCCTTGCTCGACGCCGGTGGAAGCTGGCCCTTCCGCTACACAACGACCGGTCCCTACATCCTCGACCTCGACCTGCGCTTCTCGAACCAGGGCAAGGACGCGCGGCCCCAACAGGCGGTCTATGCCTTCAGCGGCGGGACCATCAACAGTAAATACAACGCGGGCTACAAGCCCTTCGCCTTCACGCCTCCGGCCGGCACTACAAAGGTCGAGCTGGCCACGGTGATCAGCCAGCACGGCGCGGACAGCAACAACTGCGGCGAGTTCTGTGACATCGCCCACCACTTCACGGTGAACGGAGATGAGTCGCAGGAGATCGTGCGCAGCTTCCCCGAGGCGGGCACCATGACCGACTGCATGGACAAGACAGCCCAGGGCACGATCCCCAACCAATACGGGACCTGGTGGTACGGGCGGGCCGGCTGGTGTCCAGGCAAGGAAGTGCCCACCGTGGTCAATGACATCACGGACCAGGTCACCATCGGCGCCAGCAATGAGCTGAGCTACCGGGCCCTCTACAACGGCAGCGACTATGGCGGATCCGCGACGATCCTGATGCGCTCGTGGTTGATCTACAGCCAGTGAGTGGCCGGGTCAACGGCGGAAGCTGGTCGGCTTCTACGATTGCCGACTGGGCGGAGGCTCCACGGGTGCCCACGGACTCTCGACACCCGCACCGGTAACTTCCCGCCGTCCTGAGGGGAGCGACGGCCGTCCACAGGACTGTTTTTTTGAGCCGGACAGCGGTTGTCCGGCGCCGTCTTGAGGGCTGGTTAGCTTGGGCGGGCTGCTTGACCCGGAGAGGGCGGTGCCTGCTCCCGCTGTTCACATCTTCCCTGGAGTGCTCGCCTGTGAACGGGCGCTGCTGGGAATCGTCGATGGGCTCCTGCCGCCGTCGGGCCGGGACCTGAAGACACTCGCGCGGCCGGTTGTGGTGGTGGTGCCCTCGCGCAGCCTGGCCCGGCACGTCGTCGCGCTCCTGGTCCGCCACCGGGGGTGCGCTCTGGTGGGGCTTCAAGTCCAGACCCTCTCGGCCCTCGCCACGCAGCTTCTGGCCCAGGCCGGCATCGCGACGGCTCAGGACGACGCCTTGCTGGATGTCCTGGTGCGCCGCCGGGCGGCCGCTTCGTCGCCGCTGCGTGACGCGCTCGGCACACTGGAGAACGGCTACGGGGCGGTGCTGCGCCCGGTGACGACCCTGCTCGATGCTGGCTTTGTGGCGGAAACCGACGCGGTCGCCCTGGCTGGGCTGATCCAGTCCCTGCCGGACACGGCGGCGACGGCCGAACAGCGCCTGCGCGCGCTCGCGCTGGTCACGGTGGCGGGTCAAGCCCAGTCCGACCTGGCCGCGCTGGGCCAGCTTCGGCACCCGGACGGGCTCCGGCGGGCGGCGCGGCTCCTGGGACAGAAAGGGGCCAAGCTCGCGGCTTCGGCGGTGTTGGTCCACGGCCTGGCCGACCCCTCGGGCGCTGAACTCGAGCTGGTCGACGCGCTGCACCGGCACGCGGACGCGACGGTGCTGGCGGTGGCACCACCCGATCTCGCCCTGCTGGTCCGAAGCGAAGCAGACGTGGAAGCAAGCGACGCCGGTCTGGCTAGGGTCATCGACCGCCTGGGAACGCCACCGACTGTGGATCCACGGACCGTACAGGCGCCGGCCCTGCGGCTGCTCGCGGCGCCCGGTCCAACCGCCGAAGCCCGCGCCGTCGTGCGCCAGATCCAAGCCCTGCTGTCGGATGCGTCCTCGCCCACAGGCCGCTGCTCACCCGAAGATATCTACATCGTCGCCCGCGATATGGGGGCGCGCGCCCACCTGCTCCGACCCGAACTGGAACGTCTGGGCCTGCCCTGGTCCGGGGTCGGCGCCCAGGCCCCACCGGGGCCCGCCCTGCGCAAAGTTCGGGCGCTCTTGGACCTGCTCTCGCTGGGCGCGGACCTGGGGGTGGATGCCTGGCTTGACGCGGTGGCCGTCCTTCCGGGGGTGCCGCTGCGCGCCTTGCCCACCCTGCGCGCGGCGCTGGCTGTCCTGGGCTGCACGGTCCTGGGCGATGTCGGGGCCTTGCTTGTGGACGACCTGCTCGGCGATGGCTCCAGCTTGCCCCTGCCGACGCGCGCGGGGATCCAGCAGCGGGACGCCGTCGACGGTGGCGACCAGTGGGACCGCGACGGCGTGGACGGCGATGGCGTGGCTGGGGCGGCGGTGCGCATGCGGGTCGGTCGGGCCCTGCTGGAGTCTGCGGTCGCCGCCGCGGCGGGGCTGCTTGCTGACCTTCAACTGGACCACAGTCGCGCGCTGGCCCGGTGGGGCTCGGACATCGCGCGGGCTGCCCACGACTGGCTGGGCTGGGGTGATCCCGACGCGGCCTGGCGCGCCCTGCAGGCGGCCCTGGCTGGGCTCGGCCAACGAGCACCCGCAGAGATGAGCTTGGACCGGGCCGAGGCTCGGCTTGTGTTGGGTCCCGCCCTCGATGGTGCCGCGGCGACGGACATTGGCG
>JAADHA010000207.1 GCA_013152105.1 Oligoflexia bacterium
GAGCGCCTCGATCAACACGCTGGCTGGATGCCAGGGATCAAGCGGGTAGGCTACGCGCCGATGGCCCTGGTCGACCAGGGGACTCAACGCCTGCCAGCCGGACCGCAGGCCCAGCCCATCTTCCGCGGTGGCCTGCTGGCTGAGTCCAAGCAGACGAAGCGCCTGCTTGCGCCGCTGTTCGGTTCCCCGAAGCAGGTAGATCAGGGGCAGAAAGGTCCCGGCAAGGGTCTCGGGCACGACCTGGTTCGAGCCCCAGTATTGTCGGAACCAGGCCAGCCACGATGCGCATGCTCGGTCCGCCGCGCGGATATTCCCGGCTGCCAGCTCGACCAGGCTCTCGATGTCGCGCAGGTGCCGGATGTCGCTGAAGTGCGGCAGCAGATCGCGGGCCTCGGCCAGGTCACCCGCCAGCAAGCGCTCTTGGGCGAGCAGCGCAAATACTTCGGCTTCCTCGGCGTTCGCTGGGGTCCCCCTGCGCGGGATCGACTCCCTCAGCAACTCCATCAGGCCCGGGATCACAAAGTGCAGCTGGCACCGCAGGGTGCAGAGATCCCGCAACACTCGGATCCGCAGCGCGCCGTGGCAGCGGGCAATGACATCGGTCTCGAGAGGGTCCAGGACCATCTCGGCTACGCTCAGCTCCTGTACGATGTGCTCGATCTCGCAGTATCTCTCCAGATCGCCAGCGTAGACGACGGACCGCAGCTCGCGCCGTAGGCAGCCGATCCGCAAATACGTGATGAAGCCACGCCAATCGCGCCTGGCATCCAGCGGCTTTGCCTTGGCTGCCCGTGCCAGCACGACCCAGTACTGGCCGCTGCCCAGCAGGTCTCGGATGATGGGTTCCCGGAGATGGGGGGCCATGTCGAGGGGGCCGGAGTTCTCGACCAGCCCCGCCTGCTCCGAGGCGCGCAGCAGGTCGCTGACATCCCCGGCGGTCCAGCTCCCGACGTGGTCGGTCTTGGCCAGATCGCGGCCGGCCACAGCCAGCTCGGTGCGCGACAGGGGGCCTTCCTGGACCGCCAACACCGACACCAGCAGCTTGGGTAGGGCAGGTAGTTGCCGCCACAAGGCGAGCGCTTCCATGGGTCTGAGAGCAGGAATAGCAACCTCCGTTGGCCAGCACCGCGGTCGCCTGAACCTATCGCGCGGTGAGGCCCCCGCCCGCCTGCTGTGGCCAGCGGCGTGCCGCCTGAATAGGCGCCCCCGTTCCCCACCTCGGCCCGCTGCTGTTGCCCATCACACCTTCCGGGAAAAGCCCGTGTCCACGCTTCGTCACACCGCCATCCTCGGCATCGTCTCCTTCCTGGCCCTGGCTGGCTGCCAGCAGGCACCCCCACCGGCTCCAATTCCTGGCGTAATGGCCCGCACCGGCACGGTGCTGAAGACCGTCAACGGCAAGGCGATCACCCAGGACATGCTCGACACGATGATCAAGCAGCTCCCCGAGCAGCTCCGCGCCCAGCTCGAGGCCAACGGACAGATCAACCAACTCGATGATCAGCTCGTCGTGCAGGAACTGCTCTACCAAAAGGCGATCACAAGCAAGCTGTACGAAGACCCCGAAGTCAAGCAGGCCCTGGCCATCACCACCCGCTCCGCCCTGGCCGACGCGATGCTCCGCAAGGACATCGAAGCCCAGGTCACCGACGCGACGATCTCCAAGTGGTACGACGACCACGCCGTCCAGTTCGCCCGCCCGCAGATCCAACTCGCCCACATCATGGTGTCGACCGAGAAAGAGGCCAAGGCAATCCGCGCCCAGCTCGACAGCGGCGCCGACTTCGCCGCGCTCGCCAAGGCGAAGAGCCTGGACCCCCGCACCTCGGGCGACGGCGGCCTGCTGGGCTGGGTCCGCCCAAAGGACGTCGGCCCACTGGGTGACGCGGTCAAGGATCTGGACAAGGGCGGCATCGCTGGCCCGGTCAAGAGTCCTCAGGCCTGGCACATCCTCAAGGTCCTGGACAAGCGCGACAAGGTGCCCCTGAAAGAGGTCAAGGACAAGATCACCGACCAGGTCAAGAAAGAGCTGGCCGAGAAGTACATCGACGACCTGAAGGCCAGCGCCACGATCACCGACGGTGCGGGTGGCGCCCAGGTCGCAGTCCCCTCGGCTCCCCCAGCCCCTGCCGCCAAGAACGCCGTGGTGGCGCCACCCCCAGCGGCCCCGAACGCCGGTACGAACCCCCAGGGCAAGTAGCCATGAGCTGGGCGGTCGTGTTGGGCGCCTCGTCAGGCTTTGGCGAGGCGGCCGCGCGGGCCTTCGCCAAGGCTGGCTACGACATCGTCGGCATCCACCTCGACCGCCGGGTCGCGGCAGCCCACATCGCCGAGCTGATGACCGACCTGCAGGCGACCGGGCAGCAGGTCCGCTTCTTCAACATCAACGCCGCGGCCGACGACAGGCGCGAGGCCACCCTGGACGAGCTGTCCGGGCTCTGCGCTCCCCAGGGTGTCGGCGTGCTGCTTCACAGCCTGGCCTTCGGCACGCTGACCCACTTCGTCCCCGCACTGGCACCCGCGCCCCAGGCAGACGCCTCCGACCGCGCGGCCAGGGGCGTGACCCGAAAGCAGCTCGAGATGACCCTGGATGTGATGGCGAACAGCCTGGTCTACTGGACCCAGGGCCTGGTCGGCCGGGGCCTGCTTGCTGAGGGCGGCCGGGTCTACGCCATGACCAGCAGCGGCAGCCACCGCGTTCTGCCCCACTACGGCCCGGTCAGCGCGGCCAAAGCGGCGCTGGAGAGCCACTGCCGCCAACTGGCGGTGGAACTCGCACCCAGGGGGATCACGGTCAACGCGGTGATGGCGGGCGTCACGGACACACCAGCGCTCCGCAAGATCCCCGGCCACCTGGACCTGATGGACCGAGCCCAACGCGGAAACCCCTACGGACGCCTGACCACGCCACAAGACGTGGCAAGCTGCCTGGTGGCCCTGGCCGCGGCGGGTACCCACTGGCTGACGGGGAACGTGCTTCACATCGACGGCGGTGAAGACATCAGCGGTTGATGCCTCGCCACCGGGACCCATGCAGGACCTGTCGTGACCCGCTTCTTCATCGCGCTGAGCCTGGCAGCTTGCACCGGCCAGGATGACGTCCTCGGCCCCACCACTGGTGAGACGACCAGCACCACGACCGGCACCACGACCGGCACCACGCCAGCTACCGTGGCCAACGACGAAGCCCTCCTGCGCCAGGCCATCGCCGGAAAAGCAGACGCCGCCCAGACCTTGTCGACCATCGCCGACCAGGACGGCTTCCCGGTCCAGACGTCCACTGGGACCTTCCTGTTCGCCTGCCTCTGCGGCGACGGCGACTGGAGCTTGGCGGGTGACCACGACGGCTGGGCTGGCACCAGCCTGTCCAGGCAGGGCGATCTGTGGTGGGCCGACGTGGACATCCCCTCGCCCGATGGCAGCCTCTACAAGTTCGTCGACTCCATCGACAACACCGACGCAACCTGGATCGCCGACCCGCTCGCCCGCCGCTATGGCTACGACGACTACGGCGAGTACAGCCTGGTGCGCGCCACCGCTGCCCACCTCGAACGCTGGCTCGATGTCGGGGGGCAGGGCCTCGATCCGCGCGAGCTGCGGGTGTGGCTGCCGGACGGGGGCAGCTTCACCCACGCCCTCTACGCCCAGGACGGCCAGAACCTGTTCGACCCCAGCGCTTCCTGGGGTGGCTGGCGCCTCCAGGACAGCCTGCCCGACGACGTCATGGTCGTAGGCATCGACAACACCGCCGCGAGAATGGACGAGTACACCCACACCACGGACCAGCTCGACGGCGTCACCTATGGCGGCCTGGGCGACGCCTATGCAGACCTGCTCACCGACATCATCCGCCCCAAGATAGAGGCCGCCTACGGTACGGCGGATGTCAACGGGGTCATGGGCAGCAGCCTGGGTGGCCTCATCAGCGCAACCATCGGCTACCGACACCCCGAGTCCTGGGACATGGTCATCAGCATGTCGGGCACGATGGGCTGGGGCAGCATCGAGCTGCACAACCAGACGATGCCAGAGCTGTGGCAGGCCGCGGGGCACGGAGACGTGCCGATCTACATCGACAGCGGCGGCTCGGGAGACTGCTACGACAGCGACGGCGACGGCGTCCCCGACGACGACCCCACCGCCAGCGACAACTACTGCGAGAACGCCTGGATGGCCGAGCTGCTGGCCGGGGTCGGCTACGAATGGGACATCGACCTGTGGCACTGGCACGAACCGGGTGCCGAACACAACGAAGCCGCCTGGGCCGACCGGGTCTGGCGGCCGCTGGATCTGTTCGCCAGCTTGTGAGACCAGCGGCTCTCGTACCCGCCCGGTCAGGCTGGGTTAATGCGCCCGCCCTGGAGTCAAAATGAACGCTCGCCTGCTCACTCCTCTGGTCGGTCTGCTGGGCCTCGCCTCTTTCCCAGCCGCCTGCCAGACCCCAGTGGACCAAGCGGTCGTCCCGGCAGCAAGCGCCACGGCGGACGCCAGTCCCTCGGGCAGCCCCAGGGCGTCCACCATCACGGCCGGCCAGATGGCACCGGACACCGTCCTGGCAAGCTGGAACGGCGGGCAGATCACCTTCGCTGACCTTCAGAAAACGCTGGGGGTCGACCTGACGCAGATGGAGGTCGAGTACCTGACCAAGCGCTTCACGACCGAATCCCAGGGCGTGGACCAGCTACTGATCCAGAAGCTGATCGGGGCGGAAGCCGCCAAACGCGGCGTCTCAACCCAAGACCTGATCAAGGCCGAGGTCACCGACAAGACGGCGGCACCCACCGACGCCGAGATCCAGCAGATGTACGCCGCCATGTCCCGACAGCTCCGCGGCGCTCCGCTGGATCAGGTCCGGGACGCGGTCTCCCAGCAGGTCAGCCAGCGCAAGCAGACCGAAGTCTTCACGACCTGGGTCGGCGCGCTGAAGACCGCCGCCGGTGCCAAGACCAGCGTGCCTTTCCCGGACATGCCCCGGTTCGATGTCAGCATTGACGACGACCCGATGATGGGGGCCAAGGACGCGCCGGTCACCATCATCCAATTCGCCGAGTACCAGTGCCCCTACTGCGGAAAAGCCAACGCTACAGTCAAGAAGCTGCTGGACGACTATGACGGCAAGGTCCGCATGGTCTTCCGTGACTTCCCCCTGTCCTTCCACCCCAACGCGATCCCCGCCGCGCTGGCGGCCAACTGTGCCGACAAGCAAGGCAAGTACTGGCAGATTCACGACCTGATGATGCAGAACCAGCGATCCCTCGAAGAGAAGGACCTGACCGCCTACGCGACCCAGGTCGGCCTGGATCTGGACCAGTGGAACACCTGCCGCAAAGACCCGGCCACCCGCACCGAGGTCGATGACGACATGGCCGCGGGCAAAGCACTGGGGATCACAGGCACACCGGCCTTCTTCATCAACGGCATCATGCTGTCGGGTGCCCTGCCCTACACCATGTTCGCCCAGATCATCGACAAGGAACTGGAACAGGAATGAGCGATCCGATCGGCCAGGTACGGGCTGCTTTTCAGGCCGAGGCCAGCGCCCAGACGCTGGATCCGCCCGCCTTGGAACTGGAACGTCTCGAACGCCTTCGCGTCCGCTTTCTGGGCAAGAAGGGCGACATCAACGCCCTGATGCGCCAACTCGGCAAGCTGCCCAAGGACCAGCGGCGCGATTTCGGCCAGGCGGTCAACGCCCTGAAGACCGAAGTCAACGACGCCCTGCTCACCCTCAAGGCGGCCGCGAACACGCGCGCCGAGGCCGCGGCGCTGGACGCCGGCTGGCTGGATCCCACGCTGCCGACGCACGCGACCGATGCGCGCGTCGATGGCCTACCGGCGATGGGACATCAGCACCCGATCACGTCCATGCTCGACACGGTCATCGACCACTTCACGGGCCTGGGCTTTGAAGTCGCAAGCGGCCCCGAGATCGAAGACACCTGGCACAACTTCGACGCGCTGAACATCCCCAAGGACCACCCGGCGCGCGACATGTGGGACACCTTCTACACCACGCAGGGCGAAGTTCCCCGGACCCACACAAGCTCGGTCCAGATCCGCACCATGCAGACCCAGACCCCGCCGATCCGCGTGATCTCACCGGGAAAGTGCTTTCGCAACGAGACGATCGACGCCACCCACCTTGCAGCCTTCAACCAGTGCGAGGGCCTGTACATCGACAAGGGCGTCAGCCTGGGCCACCTCAAGGCCACCCTCGAAGGCTGGATCCAACGGCTGTTCGGTCCCGACTTGCAGATCCGCTTCCGACCAGCCTTCTACCCCTTCGTAGAACCGGGTCTGGACCTGGATGCCCAGTGCTTCCTCTGCCACGGCGATGGCCACAACGACGACGGTGTGGCCTGCCCGGTCTGTCGCACCAAGGGCTGGCTGGAGGTCATCCCCTGCGGCATGGTCCACCCCAATGTGCTGCGCAACTGCGGTATCGACCCGGACATCTGGTCGGGCTTCGCCTTCGGCATGGGCTTCGACCGCCTGGTGATGCTCCAGCACGGCATCGACGACCTGCGCCGGCTCTACAACGGGCGCCTGGATCTGGTCCGACAGCTCTGATCTGAGGACTCTGATCTGAGGACTCTGAGCGGAGGGCAACGCGACCAGACCGCAAAAGCCCAGCCGCTACAGGTCGTCGAACGCGGGCTTGCGCCGCATCACCAGGACGATGATCCCGCCCACCAGCAACACCAGCACCAGGGCGGGCCCGATGACGATGGGAGAGGTGGGGTGATAGCTCAGGTAATAGGAGAAGCGCTGGTCCAAGGCGACGATGGGGGCTCCACCGTCTGGGCCCGTGAACTCCATGGTCGCCAGGACCGCGCGGACGGCGGTGTCCAGTTCCGCGTCATCCAGGTGCTTGCCCATGCCCCACAGCACCACCAGTCCCTTGTCGAAGGGCACAACCGCCAGCCGCACCGGCATTCCAGCGACCGGCGGACTGTACAGGAAGCCCAGGCGGTCACCGATGTCGACGCGCTGGGCGGCGGCAACCGGCTTGTCTGAGCGACCGAAGAACAGGTCGTGTACGTCCGCCTCGACCCCGTCAAAGCTGTACTGGTCGACGACGCCGATGAACTTGTAGAGGTCACAGGCAAAGATGACGTCGGGATCGCCCAGGGCAGGGGGCCGGATGATGGCCGCGCATTGCTTCGGATCCAGGGTCTTTTCTCCGACCTTGCTGGTCACCTTGCGCGTGGCCGCGAGTTCGTTGCGAAGCGGAGCCCGCCAACCAGGGGGAGCCGTGAAGGCAAAGCCGATCTCGGACTCGACCCGCGAATCACCGATGGGATCGGGCTTCTTCTCCAGCATCAAGCCAGCCAGGATCTTGGCCAGGCCGGCGCGCGCCCTGGCGTCATTGCGCGCCGCAGCGATCGTCTCGACGTGGACGACCTGGCCCTTGCTTTGCAAGGCCACACCGTGCAGGACCCCCTTGGTGGCCTGCTTCTCGAGCGTAAAGGTCAGGTCGATGGTGGCCGCCTGCACTTCGCCATCCGCCAGCTTGACCGTAGCGACCGCCGTCTCTGGGTCAGCGAAATCGCTGCCGCCCTGGTCCTCGAGGTGTTCCCGTGCAAGCCCGGCCCATGCCTGGGCCGCCTGGACCGAGGGCACGACTTGGAAAGGCGTCAAGTACAGGCGCATCAACACGCCGCGATCAGACTTGGCCTTGAAGTTCCAGTCCGACCACTCCTGCATCTCCCAGCCACGGGGCAGCAGAAGCTGGCCGCCCACATCGTTCATCGCATAGCCCTCGTCTGCCGCCAGGCAGTTCAGAACGAAGAGCACAAGCATCAGCATGGTGATCCTCCAGGTGCCCGTCCAGTCGGCGGCTGTCCGGGTCAGGCTTCCGGTAACTCCAGCACGAAGCGCGCGCCCGACAGCGTGCGGCCATCCTCGACCCGGATCGTCCCGCCGTGAACCTCGACGATGCGCTGCACGATAGCGAGCCCAGCACCCATCCCCTGGACCTTTGTGTCCCGGTCGAGTCTGCTGAACAGCCCAAAGATGCGATCTCGGTCTTCGGGGGGGACGCCGCTGCCGTTGTCCTCGATGGCCACGGCCACGTACCCTGCTTGCGCGGGAACCGCCTCGATCCGCACCTTGGTCCCACCGCTGTCGCCGTATTTCAGGGCGTTGTCCAGCAGGTTCTGGACCAGCTCGTGAAGGAGGGGCGGGTTTCCCGTGGCCACGGGCAGTGCGCCGAGCACCCGGATCTCAGCGTGTCCATCCGCGATGCGGCCCTGCAGGTCCTGTATGGCCATCTCGAGGACTCCGGCAAGGGAAACGTCTTCGACATCGGCAATGCGCGAGTCGATCCGCGACAGCTTCAGCAGCTCGTCGATCAATGTACCCATACGCGCCGCCGTGTCCGCGATGCCCTGGGCCATCGCCGCCGACGTCGCTGGGTCCTTGATGGCTGAGATGCTCAGCATCTCGGCACGCAGGATCAACGCCTGGATCGGGGTCCGCAGGTCATGGCTGACCGCGTAGTTGAACTGCTGCAGGCGCGCGTTGCCGCTGCGCAATTCCTTGTTGGCTGTCTCGAGCGCGTCGTTGGTCAGGGCGAGCGCGGAATTGGTGGTACCCAGGTCGGCGTTGACCTGGGCCAGGTCGGCGTTCGCTTGTTTCAGGGCCTGCCCGGCTGCAGAGAGCTCCGCGGTCTTCTTGGCCACTTCTTCTTCGAGCTGCTGCTGGCTGTTGAGGATGTCGATGGAGGTCCGGCCGGCAAGGTAGGCCATGCCGCCCACGGCGATGCTGAAGGAGACCCAGGAGTCCAAGATGAACGAGGGATCGTTGACGGCTTCCTTGGGGAGTTGGTAACCGTAGGGCAGAAAGCCAAAGTCGATGTCGTGCTTGCGCAACAACAACAGCATGGAGTACCCCAGCCACTGCACGAAGGCCATGCGCCAGGCGTGCTGACGACCTGCGAAGACCGGAGCCATGACGATGCACAGCAGGAACAGCGCGAGGGCAGGCGTCTCGAATTCGCCGGCCACATAGAAGAACACCAGGGCCAACAAGCTGTCCACGTACAACAGGGCCACGACCAGATTGGTCGTCAAGCCCCGGCGCAGGAACATCAGCCAGCCAGACCCGGTCAGCACACCCACGACAGCGCAAAAAACGTAGGACTGAATGACCAGCAGGGTCGACATATCGCCGGTCAGATTCGTCGCCGTTGTCATGACCAGGGCCAGCGCCAGGAGCGACGTCTGGGCCACCAGGAAGCGTCGCGCGCGGGTTCCTTCCAAGCTGTTGCGAGCATCGAGCACGATCTGCTGCCGGTGGTCCTTGACCCCAGTCACCGGGCCCTCAGCGGGCGGCATGAGCATAGGCGATCAGCAGCACAGGCAGATACAGCGAACCATCGATCAGGACGTCATAGACATGGCGGGGGATCTTGACATTCAAGATCATGATGTAGATGATCGCGACGACAAAGCTCAGGACGAACTCGGGATGGGCCAACGCGATGCCGCCGTCCAGGCCCCAGAAGATCGCCCCCAGGACGCACAGGTTCATCAGGATCAAGAGCTGCTTGGTCCGCGCCACACCGTACCGGCCGGGCAAAGTGCGAACCCCGCTGTCGATATCTGATTCGAGGTCCCGGACATCGAACATATGGGCGTTGCTGGCCACGTAGGCGAAGAGAAGCACCGCGGTCTGCCAGGCACGGGAGTCGACCGGCGCACCGACAAAAGTGAGCGGCAAGCCGACGACCGCAAACACGATGGCCGCAGAGACGAACCAGCCCTTGATGCCCGCGATCTCT
>JAADHA010000228.1 GCA_013152105.1 Oligoflexia bacterium
TCGTCGCCTGCTCGGTTAGGCCACGACATGATGCCTCCCCTCTCCCGCCGCTTCTTCAACACCACCGGGCCTTGCCGGCCGGAAAAGCACTACATGCTGCCGACGCTACGCAGGCTTCCAGAGGTCCGGCGGCTGGTCGATGAAGAGCGCTACTTTGTGGTCCACGCCGCACGGCAGACCGGCAAGACGACCTCGATGCGGGCCCTCGCCGAGAATTTGCGGGCGGATGGGTATGTGGCCCTCCACGTCTCGCTGGAGGCCAGCCGCCAGACGCCGTCCTTGGCTCAGGTGGAACCGCGGTGGCTGCAGGCCATCGTCGACGAGGCCCGCTGGATGCTGCCCGAAGCCGACCGTCCGCCCAAGGGAGCGGGAGAGGGCGCAACGGGAACGCGGCTCGCGGGTCTGCTGGCCGATTGGGCCCTCGCGCTGCACCCCCGCCCGCTGGTGCTGATGCTCGACGAGGTCGACACCATCCAGGGCGAGGCGATGGTGAACTTCCTCGCGCAGCTTCGAAGCGGCTTCCCTCGACGCCCCCGCGGCTTCCCCTCCAGCATCGTCCTTGTCGGCCTGCGCGACCTCAAGGACTACCTGGTGCAGGCCAAGGACGGACTGGCGCCGAATCCGGGTAGCCCCTTCAACATCAAGGCCGAGTCCCTGACCCTGCGCAACTTCGACCGCAACGAGGTGGCCGAGCTCTACGCCCAGCACACCGAAGACACGGGTCAGCCCTTCACCGAAGGTGCGGTCGACCGGGCCTGGTTCTGGTCCCGGGGACAGCCCTTCCTGGTCAATGCGCTGGCGTACCACCTGACGCGGCGCGAGCCTGTGCCCGCTCCCACGCCCATCACCGGACTAGACATCGACCGTGCCAAGGAAGCGCTGATCCGCTCGCGCACCACCCACCTTGACAACCTGGCCAGGCGGCTGCACGAACCACGGGTGGCGCGCGTCCTGCGGCCGATCCTGCTGGGCGAGGCGCCTCCCACCGATGTGGCCGATGACATCGACTACGCGGTCGATCTGGGGCTCATTGTTCGTTCCCCTGTTGGCTACGCGCCCGCGAACCCGCTGTACCGTGAAGTGTTGGCCCGTACCCTCACGCAGAACCAACAGGATGTCCTGCCCGTCCCCTGGTGGCCCTGGCAGACCGATGATGGTCGCCTGGACCTGCCGGCGCTGGTCGATGCCTTCGTCGCGTGGTGGCGTCGGCACGGGGACCTGCTCATCGACGAAGCTGACGCCGGCTGGCGCGAAGCCGCGGCGCACCTGGCCTTCATGGGCTTCTTGCAGCGGGTGGTCAACGGCGGCGGCCGGGTGACTCGGGAATACGCCAGCGGCCGCGGGCGCCTGGATCTGCTGGTGGAGTACGGCCCCGACCGCTTTGTCATCGAGCTCAAGCGGGTGCCACCCTCGCACGTGTCTCTACCGACCGTGCGTGAAGAAGGGATCGCCCAGCTCTGTGGCTACCTCGACCAGCTCGGGCTGACAGAGGGCTGGATGATCGTGTTCGACCAGCGGGTGGGTCGGACCTGGAAGCAGCGGCTCTGGCGAGAGCAACTCGAAGAGGACGGCAAGCTGCTGCACCTCGTTGGGGCCTGAGCCACTCCGCTCCAGGGCAGGCGCCCGGAAGTGAGCGAGGGGCCGATTGACCGATTAGGGTGCGGGCCCTCTGGAGGGCCCATGGACGTCGACCCCTCGCTGGCATCGCTGATCGACGGTGCCGCGACCCTTACCCTTGGCGATGCGCTGCGGCGTGCCGCTCGGCGTGTGCCGGACCGGGTCGCCTTGCTCAACGACACCAGGACCCTGAGCTGGGCCGAACTCGACCGTGAGGTCGACCAACTGGCCAACCTGCTGCTCTCGGTCGGCTTTGATCACGGCGACGTGATCGGCTTCATGATCAACAAGCGGCCGGAAGTCATCACGGGTTTTCTGGCCTGTGCCCGGATCGGTGCGATCTTCGCCCCGGTCAACTTCAAGCTGCACCTCGACCGGGTGCGCGACCAGTTCGAGACGGCCCACATCAAGGGCGTCTTCACCGAGCGGGTGCGGGACCGGCTCCTCGAAGGTCTGCTGCCGCTCTTGCCCGATCCTCGCAAGATCATCTACGTCGGCGGGGCGGGTCGCTACGGGGACACCACCTATGACGACCTGTTGCAACAGCCTGTGCAACTGGATCCGGCCTGCTACCAGCCGATGCCCGAGACCGTCTGCTATCTCAACTACACCAGCGGCACGACGGGACGCCCCAAAGGCGCCAGGACGACCCACCGCAACATCCAAGAGAACGCGGTCGCCACCATCGCCGGCCTGGACTTTCGGCAGGACGATGTCTTCCTGGGCATGTTCAGCGTCTTCGCCCATCCTCACGAGCTGTTCCACCGCAGCCTGCTCATCGGCGGCCCCTTCGTCATCCTCGACACGCTGTCGCCGCGGGTGATCGCCGACGCCGTGGCGCGCTACCGCGTCACCTGGATGATGGCGGTCCCCAGCTTCTACGAGATGATGCTGGACTACACCGCCCCTCGGAGCGGGGCCTCGGCCAGCCACGACCTGGCCGACGTCAGCTCACTGCGCATCCTCGAGTCGGGTGGGGCCTACGTCGGCGCCGAGACCCTGGAGCGCATGGAGACGGCCTTTGGCTGCACCTTCATGCCGGTCTGGGGCTGCACCGAGGCCACCGGCGTCGGTCTGGCCAACGGCCCCGACCCGGCAGAGCGCCAGCTTGGAGCCACCGGACGGGCCGTGCCGGGGTACCAGTTTCGGGTTGTCGACGAGCGGGAACGCGATGTCGAGCCGGGCGTTGTCGGCGAGCTGTTGATGCGTGGCCCGGCGGTCGCCTTTCAGGGCTACCTCAATATGCCGGACGAGACCGATAAGCTGTTCGTCGATGGCTGGTACCACACCCAGGATCTCGTGACCATGGACGAGGGCGGCTATGTCCGCTTCGTCGGTCGGCGCTCCGAGATGCTCAAGATCGGCGGGATCCGGGTCTATCCCCTGGAGATCGAGAAGGTCCTGATGGACCACCCCGACATCGTGGACTGCGTGGTCGTGCGGGCCGAAGAGCGTGTTCGGGGCGAGATCGCTCGCGCGGTGATCGCCGTCGTCCAGGGCTCCGAGCTGAGCGCCAAGGCCGTGCAGGGCTACTGCCGGGCTCGCCTGGCCGTCTACAAGGTGCCGCGGATCGTCGAGTTCTGGCCCAGCGTGCCCAAGCTCCCCAACGGCAAGATCGACAAGCGTGCGGTCCTGGCGGTGGCGCCTGATCCCACCCGCGACCACCGGGGTGCCTGATGTCGGATGACCCGCTGTCAGGCTCACAACCGCGCCGCGACCTGGACCAGGCCGAGGCTCCTGGGCCACCGCCGGGGGCTCCGCCTCGTGGCCGTCGCCCGATCCTGCCCCCCAAGCTCAACCCCGTGACCCTGATCAAGGACCTCGGCGGGCTCAGCATGTACTACCCGGGCCAGAAGCTGGTCAGTCGGTCCCCGCGTTCGGTACTTCATCCGGTGTCGGCGGTGGGCGGAGACTTCGTGCGGTGGCTGGCGGCAGGTGGGCGCGAGATGCGGGAAGAGCTGCGCTTGTTGTTCAAGGACCGACGCTTGCCGCGACCCGAGCGGCAAATCATCCGTGACGCCTACCGCGAGGCCATGTTCAACGAGATCGAGGTGCTGCGCTACCCCGACCTCAACCCAGAGACCATCGACAACACCTGTGTGATCGAGGGCCGAGAGCACCTCGACGCGGCCTTGGAGCGGGGCCATGGCGCCATCGTGCTCATCGGGCACTTCGGTGCCAACCAGATGATCATGCCGGCCCTGGGCCACAAGGGCTACCCGATGAACCAGCTCTCGGCGCCGCCGCCGGTGTGGGCCGATATCCTGCGGGAGACGCGCACGACGCCCTTGTGGGAAAAGGTCCTGGCGCGTCGCTGGGAACTCGAGAAGCGGCTGCCGGTGCGGCACATCAACGTCTTCAAGTTCCTGCGCCCGGCGTTTAGCTGCCTTCGTGACAACCAGGTCCTGGGCCTGGCTTTTGACGGAGGCGGTGGCCAGAAGCACACCCAGGTCCGCCTGGTTCAGCGCGACGCCTACGTCAGCGTGCAGCCGGTACAGCTCTGGCGCAAGACCGGGGCGGCCCTGCTGCCCACCGTCGTCATCCGCCCGCCGGGGCAGCGCCTGCACCGGGTCATCATCGAAGCGCCGCTGCCCTGGCAGCCGGTGCCGGGCGATCGGGCCGAGGAGACCCGCCTCAATATGCAGGCATTCGTCGACCGCTTCGGCGCCTGGGTCGAGCGCTACCCCGACCACTACCTGCAGTTCATGCTGCACCGCCGCCGCGTCCGGGCGACCGACGTCCGCCCCTTCTTCGGCGACTACCCCGCTCTGTCAGACCAGATGTCGGCCGACCAGGCCCTCGACCACCTCAAGGCGGCCGGCGACCGGACCTGAGGGGGCGCGGGTCAGGTCGCGGTTTCGTGGCACCATGGTCCTGGTCGATGCTCCTCCAGCAGACCCCCAGCCAAGGCCGCCATGAGCGCCTCCGCCTCCGCCTTCATCTTCGTCGACCTCGAGCTGGGGCGCGATGAGCGCTTCCACGGCATGGCGGCCCGACGGGACGGGAAAGAGCGCGTCTGGGCCAAGGTGCCGTTTCAGACCGCCCACCAGCAGCTCGTGGACTGGCTGCGCCCTGGTGATGTGCTGGTTGGCCACAACCTGCACCGCTTCGACAGGCCGGCCATTGCCCGGCGCGTGCCGACCTCGCCGCTGCTGCGCCTGCCCACGGTGGACTCCCTGGAGCTGTCGGTGCTGGCCTTCCCGGCGCGCCCCTACCACCGGCTGACCAAGGACGACCGCCTGGTTCGCGATGCTCGCCCGAAGCCGCTCTCGGACGTGCGGGCCAGCCAGGTGGTGCTGACCGACGCCCTCGCGGCGCTGGCCGCCCTGCCCTCGTCCGACGCTCGGCTGTTGCGGGCCCTGCTGCCCCGGGTCGACATCGAGCCCACCGCCCGTCAAGGCTGGCAGCACCTCTTCGCCCGGCTGGGCTGGTCCTGGACCGAGCAGCCCCTGGACCTCGCTGCTGCCTGGCGGGGCCAGGTGTGCCTGCACACCCCGCTGTTGGCGGACCCGCCGCGGGACCTGGGGCTGGTGATGCTGTCGGCCTGGCTGCGGGTGGCGACCCGCAACGACGGGTCGGTGCTGCCGGGCTGGGTCCGTCGCGCCTGGCCGGACACCGCGGCCCGCCTGCGCAGCCTGCGGGCCACACCCTGTGCGGACCCGGACTGTGACTGGTGTCGGATCAACCTCTCGCCCGAGCACTGGTTGAATACGGTCTTCGGCTTTGAACAGTTCCGCGCCCAGCCAGCGGCGCCGGGTGGTGGCTCCCTGCAACGCCTGCTGGTCGAGCGAGGCTTGCGGGGACTGTCCACGTTCGGGATCCTGCCCACCGGTGGCGGCAAGTCCCTGTGCTTCCAGGTCCCGGCCGAGGCGCGATATCGGCTGCTGGGTCAGCTCACGGTGGTGATCTCGCCCTTGCAGTCCCTGATGAAGGACCAGGTAGACAGTTTGCAGCAGCGGATCCCCCACGCTCGGGCCATCACCTCGGGCTTACCTGCCCTGCTGCGACCCCAGGTGATGGACGAGGTCCGAACCGGCGCCTGTGGTCTGCTCTACCTGTCACCTGAACAGTTCCGCAACGCGGGGATCCTGCGCCTGCTGGGTCAGCGCGATCTGGGTGCCATCATCTTCGATGAGGCCCACTGCCTGTCGCAGTGGGGGCACGACTTCCGCACGGACTACCCCTATGTGCTCAAGGCCGTGCTGCGCCTGGTAGAGGCTCAGGGCCAGCCCATGCCGCCGGTCTTCCTGTTCACCGCGACCACCCAGGCCGACGCCACGCGGCAGATCCTCGACCACGTGGCCGAGCACTGCGGCACCGAGCCGGCGCTGTACGACGGTGGGTCCCGGCGAGAAAACCTGACCCTGCACGTGCGCGCCGTGCCCGAAGCCGAGCGCCTGGTCGTGCTGACAGAGCTGCTGGCCGAGCACCTGGGGCAGGGCACGGCGATCATATTCTGCGGCAGCCGCAGGCGCACCGAGTCGACAGCCGAGGCACTGTGCGATGCCGGCTACCCGGCGGTGGCCTACCACGCCGGCCTGGACGCGGACAGGCGCCGCGAGCTGCAGAACGACTTCATCGGGGGCCAACACCGGATCATTGCCGCCACCAACGCCTTTGGCATGGGGGTCGACAAGTCCGATGTGCGACTGGTGGTACACCTGGACATGCCCAGCAGCCTGGAAGCCTACCTCCAAGAGGCCGGTCGGGCCGGTCGGGACCGCAAGCCGGCCAGGGCGGTGTTGCTCTGGTCCCCCGGCGACGCCGAGTCCCGCTTCGCCCTCGGCGCTCTGGGCGACCTCTCCTTCGAAGACCTCGAGGCGCTGTGGCGTGCGATCCGCCAGCTCCCGGCCGCCCGCCGCCAGGGGATCGAGCAGCGGATCCTCACCCCCCGAGAGCTGCTCTTCCAAGAGGCGCTCACCGGGCGCTTCGATGCGCGTGATCCGGCTGAGGAGACGCGCGTCAAGGCCGCCGTCAACTGGCTGGAGCTGGCCCAGGTGCTGGAGCGTCTGGAGAACCACACCCAGGTGTTCACGGGGCGGCCGGTGCCGCCAAACCTGAAAATGGCCGAGGCCAGTCTCGGCGAGCTGGACCTGCCGCCGGCGCGGGCGGCGCAGTGGAAGACCGTGCTGGGCGTGCTCTACGAGCAAGGCGACGCCGGCCTGTCCGCGGATGAGCTGGCCGTGCTCTGCCGAGAGCTGACCTTCGAGGCGAACCTCGAAGGCGGTCTTCGCGTCTTGTCTATTCTCAACCAGATGTGCGAGCTCGGGCTGGTGAGCTCGGGTCAGACCTTCACCGCATTCTTGAGCCGCGGCGTCCGTGACAGCAGCCGCCACCGCATGGAGCGCTGGGCGCGGTGGGAGAACGCGCTGCTCGACACCTTGTCCGAGCAGGGGCTGGACGCGTCGGGCCAGGTCCACCTGCCGGCGGTCTCGGCCCACCTGAGCACGCGCGAGGAGCGCTGTACCCAGGACCAGGTCGCGCGCCTGCTGGGGACCTGGACTCGCGCCAACCAGGGCCTCTCCCACGAGACCGGGCGCTTGCGCTTCCAGCGCCGCCGTGGCCCCATGGGGCACCTGGTGATCGAGGTGGCCCTGTCTCGTCTGGGCGACTGGCTGCGCACCCGGCGGGCGATCGCACATCGCGTCCTGGACGATCTGCTCGCCTGCACAGAGGAGAGCGGAAAGAAGATCCTGGTCTCCAGCGAGTTGGAGCGGCTGGTCGACACCGTACAGGCCGACCTCATGCTGCGTCCGAAGCTCCTCTCCGGCAACGAGGCGGTGCGAGGGGCCGTGACCTGGCTGCACGACCTGCGGATCATCACCGTACAGAATGGCCTGGCGGTGTTCCGCTCGGCCATGCGCCTGGACCGTCGCGTGAACGGTCCGAACTTGCGGGGTGCCGAGGGCCGCCGGGCGGCCGCCGTCCTTCGCCAGCACCAGGAACAGAAGATCCTGCGGGTCCACGTCATGGACACCTGGGCGCGTACGATGCTGGAGGATCCACAGACCGCGGAGCGCCTGCGGGCTGACTGGTTTGCCCTGTCCCTGAGCGAGTTCGTCAAACGTTGGTTCCCGCGTGAGAAGCAGCAGATCGCCCGCCCGACCACGCCGGAGAGCTACGAACGGATCGTGACCGGACTGCGGGATCCACAGCAGCAGAAGATCGTCACCCGCGACCTGCGTCGCAACCATCTGGTGCTGGCCGGGCCGGGCAGCGGCAAGACGCGGGTCCTGGTCCACCGCGTGGCCTGGCTGCTGCGCTGCCAGCGGGTGCGCGCTCGCCAGGTGTTGGTCGTCTGCTACACCCGCGCCAACGCCTTGGAGCTGCGCCGCCGGCTGGGCGAGCTGGTCGGGCGGGACGCGCGCCACGTTCGCATCCAGACCCTGCACGGCGTGGCCATGGGCATTGTTGGCCCCCACCGCCTTGGAGAGGGCGGTGACCTGACGCTCCAGAGCTGCATCGGGGTGGCCGCCGCCATGCTGCGGGGCGAGCACCTCGACGATGCCGAGCAGGCCCGACGCCGCGACGCCCTGCTGGGCGGCATCCAGTATCTTTTCATCGACGAGTACCAGGACATTGACGCCGACAAGTACGCCCTGCTCTCCGCCATGGCTGGGCGAGCGATGGGTGGCGATCAGCGCAAGCTGCGCGTGTTCGCGGTGGGCGATGACGACCAGGCCATCTACACCTTCGACAAAGCCAGCACGGACTTCATCCGCAGCTTCGAGAAGGACTACGCAGCCCAGCGCTTTGTCCTGACCCACAGCTATCGCTGCCCCGGGGCGGTGATCGAGCTGGCCCAGGACCTGGTGAAGGACCTTCCGCAGCGCCTGAAGGCCGGCCAGGTGCTCTCGGTCGACCCGGCGCGCGTCGCGGACCACCCCGCCGGTCCCTGGGCTGTGGCACACCCCGAGCTGCGCGGGCGCATGCTGTGGAATCGCTACGCCTCTGTACGTCAGGCGGCGATGCAGGCCATGAGCGGTGTGCGCCGCTGGCTGGATGATGGCGTGCCTGCCGAGCGCATCGGCGTGCTCGCCCGCACCCGCCCCCACGGGCTCCATCGGCTGCGGATCGCCGCCGAGGCTACCGGGGTGCCCTTCACCTGGCCCCTGCCCTCGGACGCCTCGGTGCCGGTGAGCCGGGTCCGCGAGATCGTGCGGGTCTTTGACTACCTGGACAATACCGAGGGCACGGTGCCGGGCAGTGAACTCGCGCGTCTGCTGGACACCCTGGGCACGGGCCCCTGGGCCACGGCCCTGCAGGCCTGGCTGGAGCCCGCGCGGAGCCGTCGCCTGCACCGTGAACAGTGGCGGCATGATCTGTTCTTGTGGGCGCGGCTGGAGCGCCGGGCGCGCACCCTGGGCCAGGGCGTACACCTGGGCACCATGCACAGCGCCAAGGGGCTGGAATTCGACCACGTCGTGCTGCTTGACGACGGCACCATGGATGACACCGCCGAGCATCGCCGCCTGCTCTACGTGGCCCTGACCCGCGCCCGTCGGTCGCTGCGGATCTACTCCTCGCACCAGCCCAGCCCCGTCTTCCTCGCCCTACGCCACCCGCTGATCGCCGTTGAGGAGAGCGCCGACCTGGCCGCCGCCGCGCCGCCCGAGCACAGCTATGGGCTGGTCGGTCGAGACGCACTATTTGTCGACTGGTTGGGCCAGCAGAACGCCACCCACCCCGGGCACCAGGCGCTCGGCCAGGCGTACACAGGGGAACTGTTCACGTTGCAGCCACGGGCCCGCGGGACCGCCATCGTCGACGCCCAGGGCTGCGTGGTGGCGCGTCTGTCCGCCAAGGCCCAGGCGCGCTGGGCGCCGCGCATCGCTTCGAGCCTCAAGCTGCGACTGGTCGCCGTGGTGGCAGAGCGCGCCGACGACACCTGGCGATCCGAGGACTACCGCGCGCAACTTCGGGTCGAGGCGTGGTGGACTGGGGTGTGGGAGGCGCGCTGGCGGGCGGGCTGAGGGGCTTGATGAGCGCCGACGGTTCCGCATGCGGGTCGAGGGGATCAGCAGGTTGACATTTTGAGTATCCAGCACTACGGTTACCTTATAGTCACAACGGAGTGCAGCGATGAACTCGATCCGAACGGCACCAGGCCAGACCCTCTTCCTCAGCTTGCTGGTG
>JAADHA010000108.1 GCA_013152105.1 Oligoflexia bacterium
CAGCATCTCGAGCAGCGGGTCCCCTGAGATCGCTTCGCCCTGTGCGGGGACTAGCGTCAGTCCGTGGGCACCCCGGTCGAGCAGGAAGTGGTCCAAGGCGGCATCGTCCTTGAGGTATTCCTGGTGACGACCCTTCTTGATCTTGTAGAGCGGAGGCTGGGCGATGTAGAGATGGCCGCCCATCACCAAGGGCTTCATCTGGCGAAAGAAGAAGGTCAGCAACAAGGTGCGGATGTGGCTGCCATCCACGTCGGCATCGGTCATGATGATGATACGGGAGTAGCGCAGTTTTTCCGTGGTGAAATCGGCGCCGATGCCGCTGCCAAGGGCGCTGATGATCGTCCGGATCTCTTCGTTGCCCAGCATCCGGTCGAAGCGCGCCTTTTCTACGTTGAGGATCTTGCCGCGTAGCGGAAGGATCGCCTGCGTGCGGCGGTCTCGCCCCTGCTTGGCCGAGCCACCGGCGCTGTCGCCCTCGACCAGGTAGATCTCGCACAGCTCGGGGTCCTTTTCCTGACAATCCGCCAGCTTGCCAGGAAGATCCCCGCCCTCTAGCGCGGACTTACGTCGTGCCAGGTCGCGGGCCTTGCGCGCGGCGTCCCGGGCCCGACTGGCGTCGACCGCCTTGCTGACGATGGCCTTGGCGACAGCCGGCGTCTCTTTCAGGAAGGAAGCCAGTTTTTCACTGACGATTCCCTCGACCAGCCCCTTGACCTCGCTGTTGCCCAGTTTGGTCTTGGTCTGACCCTCGAACTGCGGTTCGGAGATGCGCACAGCCAGTACGCAGGTCAGGCCCTCGCGAATGTCATCGCCAGAGATGGTCTCGCCCTTGGCAGCCTTGAGCAGACCGCTCTGCTGGGCGTAGCTGTTGACCGTGCGGGTGAGCGCCGCCTTCAGCCCGGAGACGTGAGTTCCGCCTTCTATCGTGTTGATATTGTTTGCGAATGACAGCACGTTTTCGGAGTAGGCGCTGGTCCACTGCAGGGCGACCTCGGCCTCTACCCCCTCGCGCCCACCCGAAAAGTAGATGGGATCGGGGTGGAGTGCCGTGCGGGCTTCGTTGAGATGCTTGACGAAGGAGCGGATACCACCCGCATATACCCAGGTTTCTTCGCGATCATCTCGTTCATCCCGCAGGGAGATCGTCACCGAGGGATTGAGAAAGGCCAACTCTTGGAGGCGACGGGCGAGCACGTCGTAGGACAACTGCACGGTCTCGCGAAAGATGTCCGGGTCGGGCTGGAAGCGAATGCGCGTGCCACGCTTGGTGCTGGGGCCCTTGATGGAGAGCGGCGCCAAGGGCACGCCCACGGCATAGCGCTGGTGGTGGTGAAAGCCGTCTCGCCAGATGTCCATGATCAGGCTGGCCGACAGGAAGTTGACGCAGGACACGCCAACCCCGTGCAGCCCGCCCGAGACCTGGTAGCTGCCCTTCTTGAACTTTCCCCCGGCGTGGAGCACGGTCAGGGCGACTTCGGCGGCGGACCGCCCCTGTTCGGCGTGGATGTCGACCGGAATCCCCCGCCCGTTGTCTTCCACGCTGCACGAACCGTCTTCATGCAGCACGACCTGGATGCGGTTGCAGAAGCCCGCCATGGCTTCATCGATCGAGTTGTCGACGACTTCATAGACCAGGTGGTGCAGACCACTGGGGCCGGTCGTTCCGATGTACATTGCGGGCCGCTTTCGGACCGCTTCCTTGCCTTCGAGAACCGTGATGGAGGATGCGTCGTAGTCCGCGCTGGCCGCAGGCACAGTGGAATGTAGGTCGGCGGCGGCGGGATCGGCGGCCAGCTCAGCAGCAGCGGGCTCAGCGGCAGCGGGCTCGGCGGCGGCGAGGTCGGCGGGCAGGAGCAGGGCGGCCGCCGTTGCTTCGGATTGCCCCTGTGGCATATTTCCCAGAGCAGCGTCAGTGGAGCGCGTAGACATGGGGCGGGATCCAGAGCGGAGAGGTGGTGCCGCTGGTCGAGACCTGTGGGAACAGGAGCGCCTGAAGGGACCAATGGGGCCGGGCGCTGAGCAGCACGCGTAGAGGCAGGCGCCAAGAGGCGACCGCCGACCCCACCCCATAACCCCTGCACGGGCCCACCTCAACCGTAGAATCGCCCGCGATGGTGCGATCTTCCACACCCTTTCCCAACCGCTATCTGCCTGCGATGTTGGTACTCCCCTCGCCGAAGACCTGGCCCGCCTCTACCCGCCAACGCAGCGCCTCTCCACTGGGCAAAGGGCCAAGCCAGCTTGGGTCTGTCGTGCTCAACCAGACCTGGTTGTCCAAGCCAGCCAGGATGTCGACCAACCGTCCCATGCGGCCACGGTCCAGCTCGCTGGTGAGATCGTCGAGCAACAACATCGGAGCCTGACCACGAGCATGAGCGGCCGCCAACTCAGCCAGCTTCAAGGCCAACACCAAGGACCGAGCCTGGCCCTGGCTGGCGAAAGCGCGCGCGCTCCGACCCTCCAAGCGAATCACCAGGTCATCGCGGTGCGGCCCCACCAACACCCGACCTCGACGCTGCTCATCCTGTTGGTGCGACTCCACCGCGCTACGCAAGCGCTCACGGACCGCTTGCAGGCCGTCTTCCTCTCCACCCAGACTGCGCAGGCTCAGCTCGACCTCAGCCGCGCCCCGCCCGGTCCCGGCGATTGCGGTGTAGAGATCACGAAGCGGGTCACGAAGCTGGGTCATGACCCGGTATCGGGCCATCACCACCCGGGCGCCAAGGTCAACTATACGATCACTCCAAGGCGCTATCTGTGCGCTAGTGGTCCCCGGGCTTTTCAGCAGTGCAGCCTTTTGCCGCACCGCGCGACGGTAGTCCCGCGCGACATCGAGGTAGGCGGGCTGTGCCGTGAAGGCCGCTCGGTCCAGAAAGGTCCGCCGCTGGTCCGGTCCACCCCGAATGATGCTGACGTGTTCTGGGCAGAACAACACCGCGCGCACCGCCTCGAACCACGAACTCAGTGAGCTTGGCGCCGCCCCATCCAGCCGAAGCTTGCGGGTGCCCTGCTGCAAGCTCCACCGCATGCCACGCGTCCCCGTGTGTCCCACGGCGGTCCCATCGATCCGGGCCCGGTGGGCGCCCTCACGGACCAGTCTGCCGGGCTTCGCCTCGCGGAAGCTGCGCAAGGTCGCGAGCATCCACACGGCCTCGATGAGATTCGTCTTGCCCTGCGCATTATCGCCATGCAGGACGACAAAACGCGCGTCGGACCCCAGCGCAGCATGGTGCAGGTTGCGCCAGTCACGGACGGCCAGCCGCGTCAGGCGCATCAGAGCCCCTTAGATGCGCGACTCAGTCCAGCCGCATGGGCATGACGACAAAGAGCGCGTCATCCCGTTCTGGCAGACGCACGATGCAGGGCTCCAAGGTGTCCACCAGCTCCAGCACGAGCTGATCGCTTTGGGTCGCCCCCAGCAGGTCCTGGAAATAGCGCACATTGAAACCGGTGAACAGCGGTTCGCCATCCAACTCGGCGGGCACCGTCTCGCGGGCGTTGCCCAACTCCACGCTGTCCGCTGTCAACACAAGCTGGTCGGGTTCGAAGCCAAAGCGGACCGAGTGGTTCCGGTCGCTGGCCACGATGGCGACCCGCTTGAGCGCGTCCGAGAAGGCGCCCCGAGGGACCCGCACGGTTCGCTTCACGGTTCCGGGCAAGACCTGCCGGTAGTTCGGGAACTCGCCGTTGACCAGGCGCACCATCAGGGTCAGGGTCTCGGTGCTGAAGGTGGCGGAGCTTTCGCCAAAGGCGATCTGCCAGGATTCGGCGTCTGCGTCGACCAGCTTGCGAATCTCGCTGAGGGCTTTGTGGGGCACAAGCATGTGCCGACCCATCCCAAACTCACCGGTAAACGGGGCTTCTGACACCGAGAGTCGGCTGCCATCGGTGGTCACCATTCGCACCCGGCTGGTACCGTCGTCCGTGGTGATCTCTTCGAGGTGGGCGCCGTTGAGCCCGTACCGATTGTCATCGAGGCTGACGCTGAACAGGGTCTCTTCGATGAGGCGTCGCAGATCGCCACCCACAACCGTCAAAACCGCCTGGTCGTCACGAGCCGGAAGCGGCGGGTATTCGTCGGCCGCCATGCCGTTCACCGTGAATTCAGCGCTTCCACAGCGAATCGCCAGGCGATTCCCAGGCTGTAGCTGGAGATGGACCGTCGGCTCGGCAAGGGAACGGGCGATTTGAAAGAAGTGGGCCGCGTCCACCGACAATTCGCCTGGTTCTTCGACCCGCGCCACGTACTGGGCGACCAAGGCCAGAACGCTGTCCGTCGCGGTCATCGTCAAACCACCGTCGCGGGCCTGGAGCAGCACATGCGACAGGGCCTGCGTGGTCGGGCGTCGCTCGACAACGCCTTGAACACGTGCCAACCCTCGGATCAACTCGTCGCGCTCGATGTACAGGTCCATGCTGCTCACCTCGGGGTGTGGGCCGATCGTCTTGGGGTAGGTCGGCCACCGATGAGGGACGTAGTGTCCCGGAGTGCTCCCTGCAACGCGTCGACCGTGAACTGCGAGAGGGCAGCCGAGTGCTTTGGCATGGGGACTGGATCCCTGCGAGAGCTTGCCCAAGGCACCGGGCGCCTGCTGCGTCTATAAGTAAGGTTCTTTTTGATCAGTACACCGTAGTAGTACCCTGTGGAAACTGTGGAGAAGTCCAGAAGCGGCGTCTTGATGGGGATCGTGGAGCAGTCTCCGCTGTGGATTGAACAGCGGAGGGAGCGCGGATGCCTGGGGAAGATTTCAGCCCCCTCTCCCGACCTGTGGATGACTCGCCGATTCATCCACAAGCCATCGACAAGTTCTTTGACCACGCTTCCACAGCTCATGAGGGGTTCTCCGCCTGGTTGTCCATAGGGCGTCTCAGCGCAGCATCATGCGCTGCACGGTCTCGATGGTGTTGCGGAGGTCGGCGTCCTTGATCAGCAAGCCGCGAATCTTCTTGCAGGCGTGTTGAACTGTCGCGTGGTCGCGACCGCCGAAGGCCCGCCCGATCTCGGGAAAGGACAGGTCGGTGAGCTTGCGGGTCAGGAACATGGCCACGTGCCGTGGGCGGACGATCTGCTTGAGCCGGCGCGTGCCCTTGATCTCGGCGACCTTGAGCCCGTAGAAGCTGGCCACGGTCTGGATGATCGCGTCGACGGTGGGAGCGGAAGGGGCTTCGGGCAAGATCCCGTTGAGGTGCTGTCGCGCGAATTCGATGGTCGGGGTCGTGCCGTGCAGGCGGCTGAGGGCCTTGAGACGGTTGAGAACGCCTTCGAGTTCGCGGATGCTGCCGCGCACGCGGTTGGCCAGCCACTGGCCCAGGTCCGCGGGAACCGTCAGGCCCATGTCTTCAGACTTCTGGCGGAGGATGGCCAGCATGGTCTCGACATCGGGTGGCTGGGTGTCGGCCAGCATGCCGCTCTCACAGCGGGTGCGCAGGCGCGGCGCGAAGAGCTTGATCTCGCGGGGCAGCACGTCGGCCGTGAACACGATCTGCTTGCCGCGCTTGTAGAGGTCTTCGAAGGTGTGGAACAGCTCTTCCTGGGTGCGGTCCTTGCCGCTGAAGAACTGGACGTCGTCGACTAGCAGCACATCGGGGCGCTTGCGGTACTTGTCGCGGAAGTCGGGCATGGTTCGATAGCGCAGGGCGTCGATCATCTCGTTGGTGAATTGCTCGGCTGTGACGTACAGCAGGTGGACCTGTTCGTCCCGCTGCTTCATCGCGTTGCCGATGGCGTGCATCAGGTGGGTCTTGCCCAGACCGGTTCCGCCGTAGATGAACAGCGGGTTGTACTGCGTCTCGCCCGGTGCTTCAGCGGCCGCCTGTGCCGCGGCGTGGGCGAACTGGTTGCAGGTGCCGACGACGAAGTTGCCGAAGGTCTTGTCCAAGGCGATTCCGGGAAAGGCCTTGGCGGGTGGTGGATCGGATTCACCGCTGGCTTGCTGCTTGCCGCCGCCAGGTCCGTCGGATCCTGCGGGCGAGTTTGCAGTTGCGGGGGCTTCGCCGTCGACGTGGAACTCAACGCGGACTTTGGCTTCGAGATGACGGCGCAGCTCGTCCGTGATCGTGGCCGCGAAGTTCTCGCGGACCCAGTCACCGAAGTAGCGGTTGGGCACCCTGAGGTGGATCGTGCCCTTGGCCGTGCCGCTGAGCTGGATGGGTTCGATCCAGATCTGATAGTTCTGAGCCCCGAGGGCTTCTCGGAGTGGGTCCTGTACTGCTGACCACACGTCCTTCACGCGCACCAACCCTGCGCGAGTCGGCACTCGCACGCTGCTGAAGTGATGATTCCTCGACGCCCGAGGGTCGCCGCCTGGCCCCTCGACGGTAACAGGCGGGCCCGTTTGTCCACAAGGTGCAGGTGTCGACGCAAGTGTCAGCAACACCGTTGCAGGATTCTATGAAAACACAGGTATATACAGGTGTATAAGAAAATGTGGAAAAGTTATGGAACCTTTGCCCGATTGCGCCTCTCCGCGCCCTTTTGATGCCCCTTGCGTGCGGTGAGCGCGGGTTCGGCCGGAAGAGCAGCGGAAAAATTGTGGACGACTCTGCGGCCCCGGCACCTTGCTCCTTCTTCCTGATCATAGTAATAGGGGCCGCCTATCGGCGAGGACTCTCATGAAGCGGACGTACCAGCCCAGCAACATCAAGCGCAAGCGCTGCCACGGCTTTCGCGCCCGCATGAAGACGGCCGGTGGTCGCAAGGTCCTGGCTCGGCGACGTGCCAAGGGCCGCACGCGCCTGGCTACCACCGTGCGGACCAAAGCAACCTGAGTACCGCCGACTTTCGGTTCCCGCGGTCGGGTCGTCTGCGACGGTCCAGCGACTTCAAGCGGGTCCAGCGGGGCGGGCGTCCGGTTCGTGGGCCCGATCTGGTGGTGCTGTTCCTGCCCGGTCAGGCTGCTGAGAGTCGCGTAGGTCTTACCGTCAGTCGAAAGGTGGGAGTCGCTGTGGTGCGCAACCAGGTGAAGCGCTGGCTCCGCGAGGCGGTGCGTCACGAACGCGAAAAGCTCGCGAGCGGCTGTTTTGACGTGGTGATCATCGCGCGTCCATCGGCTGCAAAGGTTGGCGCGACCGCATTGCGTGCGCAAGTGAGGCGCAGCTTCCGGCGCCTGAGGTGAGTGAGTCTGCAATGCAAGCTTCCGATCCGCTGGTCTGGACGATCCATGCTTATCAGCACCTGATCTCTCCGTTAGTTCCACCGATGTGTCGGTTTACCCCGACCTGTAGCCACTACGCGGTTGAAGCGCTGCGGGTGCATGGGGTAGTACGGGGCAGCCTGTTGGCGACGGTCCGGGTGCTGCGGTGCAATCCACTCAGCGCGGGTGGACTTGATCCGGTTCCCCTGCGCGCCGCCGCCTTGACGGAAGAATCGACCTCGTCGATCGATGGAGATGACCGTGGGAAGTGACAACGATCGCCGGGTCTTGCTGGCAATCGCGCTGATCATGGTCGTCTACTACGTGTGGGTGGCCTTCATCTCGCCACCGCCGCCCGTCCCGGTGGACGACGCTTCGGTGGTGGCCACGCAGTCGGTGGATGGGACTGAGCCGGCGCCGACCTCGGCGGATGTCGAAGCTTCAGCTCAGGCTCCAGATCAGGCTTCGGTGGTGACCCCGGCTGATTCCACAGCGGTGTTGGCTCAGCCGGTCGTGGTCGAGCCCGTGCCCACCCGTGCCATCGACTTCTCCTCGTCGACCTGGCAGGGCGTGATCAGCTCGTCGTCGGGTGGTCTTGGCGACCTGACGCTTCGGGACTTCACCACCTCGCCGACGACCCACGCGCTGTACTCCTGGGTCTTCGCCAAGATCAAGGGCAAGTCCGAGGGTCCCTGGCATGCCTACTCGGGCGGAAGGGATCCCCTGCGGCTGCTCAGCGAAGATGGCAGCCTCGGTGTAGCGGGAGTGGGCCCGATCCAGGGGGACGCCGGCTACCTGATCGACCAACAGGGCGATGACCTGGTGGCCACGCGCCACTTCGCTTCGGGCTTGCGGATCAGCAAGCGCTACCGCGTCGGGGACGAGCCCCACAAGATGCTCGTCGAGATCACCTTCGACAACACCGATGGCCCGGCGGCGGACAGCGTCTGGGTGGGCGTTGTCGACCGAATGTCTGGCTCTTCTGGGCGCTTCTCGAACGCCTCAAGGCCCCTGGGCGTCATCGACGGCAAGACCAAGCACCTCAAGAAGCTCGACGATGTTGAGGGCACCGAGGACAAGCGCTACGACGGCCCAGTGAGCTGGATTGGGGTGGGCGATCGCTACTTCATGGCGGCGCTGGCTCCCGATCAGCCCATCACTGGCACGGTCGTGTTCGACACGCTGCCTGACGGGCGGACGGGAAGCTTCCTGGTGGACCCGACGCCGCTGGATGCGGGTGCATCGCGCACCTACACCTTCAACGCCTTCATCGGCCCGAAGGACCTCGACCTGTTGCAGAGCATGGGCCACGACCTGGACAAGGCCGTGGAGTTCGGCTTCTTCGGGTTCTTCTCGCGAATCCTGCTCTTCCTGCTGAAGATTGGCCAGAAGGGGGTCCACAACTGGGGCTTGGCGATCATCGCCCTGACCGTGCTCGTCAAGGCCGCCTTCTTCCCGCTCACCCAGAAGGCCTTCGTCAGCAGCAAGAAGATGCAGGCCTTGCAGCCGAAGATGAAGGCGCTTCAGGAAAAGTACAAGGACAACAAGGAACTACAGTCGACCGAGACGATGAAGCTCTTCAAAGAGAACGGGGTCAACCCGATGGGCGGCTGTCTGCCGACCTTCATCCAGCTCCCGGTGTGGTTCGCGCTGTACGGGGTGATGCTCAACAGCGTCGAGCTCTACGACACCAGCTTTTTGTACCTCAAGGACCTGACGGCCGCCGACCCCTACGGCGTCCTGCCCGTGCTCTACGCCGGGCTCATCCTCTTTCAGCAGCAGATGATGCCGATGGGCAGCATGGATCCGGCGCAACAGCGCATGATGAAGATGCTGCCCTTGGTGTTCGCCTTCATGATGTTCACCTTCCCATCCGGGCTGGTGCTTTATTTCTGCTGCAATATCGGCCTCACCGTGTTCCAACAGTGGCTGATCAACCGCACCTTTGCCTCGGGGGCGCAACAACTGCCCGCGGCCTCCTGAGCCTCATCAAGCTCGCACCTGAACGTACCGGAGAAGCGCATGTCTGAACAACCTACCGTCACCGCCGAGGGTGCCACCCTGGGTGAAGCCCTCACCCTCGCCGCCGCCGAACTTGGCGTCCCACTCGCCCAGGTCCTGCACAAGCTGGACGCGGAGCACTTCCGCAACCAGTACGGCGCCATGACGGGCGCCAACACCGTCAAGATCTTCGCCTGGGTGCGGGATCCGGCTGAATACGCCAGCGGCCAGGCAGCACGCGACTACATTGCCGAGCTGGTCGAGAAGATGGGTTTTCAGGCCAGCGTCCGCTTCCGGATCCGGCCGGGCAACAACGCCGATGTGCGAATCGACAGTGAGAGCGCCCGCTTCCTGGTGGGCAAGCAGGGCCACACGCTCAACGCGATCCGCCAGCTTCTGGCCGAGAATGTAGGACGCAAGTTCCCCGACTGGACCTACCATCTCGACGTGGTTGGTGGGGAACGTGATCGCGCAGACGCGGGGGATCGCGGCCGTGATCGGGACCGGGACCGGGACCCGAAGCCGGGATCGCGATCGCGATCGCGATCGCGGTCGGGACCGGGACCGGGACCGGGATCGGGGAGACCGTGGTGGCCGAAGCCGGGAACGCTCGGAAGCCGATGTGGAAGCCCTCAAGCGGCTGGGCCGCAAGGTCGCGCAGCGGGTGAAGGAGACCGGCGAGACCGAGGTGATCCGCAAGCGGCTGAACAGCTTTGAGCGCCGGGTGGTCCATCTCGCCGTCAAAGAGATGGACGGGATCGGCAGCCAGAGCGTCAATCACGAGGGCGAGAAGCGGATCGAGGTCTACTCCCTGGCCGGAGATCAGGCTGGCGAGGAGTAGCGTCGCGGCCGTGAGACCGGCCGACGCCGACACCATCGTGGCCAGCGCGACGCCGACTGGGCGTTCGGCGCTGGCCCTGCTGCGTCTGAGTGGCGCGGACGCCCGTTCGGTTGCGGCCAAGCTGTGTCCGGGCGGACCCGCCTGGCTTCCGCGGCGGGCCAGCCTGCGGCGTGCGCTGCACAGGGATGGCAGCCTGCTGGATCAGGTCCTGGTGACGTGGATGCCGGGCCCTGGCAGCTACACCGGTGAAGACGTGGTCGAGCTGAGCTGCCACGGCAACCCGGTCATCGTTGAGGGGCTGCTCGACGCCCTGGTGGTGGCCGGGGCGCGTCCGGCCCGAAAAGGCGAGTTCACGCGTCGCGCCTTCCTGCACGGCCGCGTGGACCTGGTCCAGGCCGAGGCCGTGGCGGCGCTCATCGCGGCGCGATCGCCGGCCGCCCTGGCCGTCTCTCGTCGCGCGATGGAGCGGCTCGGTCCCACCTTGGCTGATCTGCGCGAGGCTACGCTGGACCTGGCCGCGGAGCTCGAGGCCGGCTTGGACCACCCCGGCGAGGATCTGGGCCAGGCCGATGACGAGCAGCTCGCGGCGAGACTTCGGCAGCTCGCGGCCAGGTCCCAGGGGCTGGCTTCGACCTGGCGGGCCGGCCGCGTCCGCCTGGAGGGCGCCCGGGTCGCGCTGGTCGGACCGGTGAACGTCGGCAAATCCAGCCTGTTCAACAGCTTGCTGGCCCAGCAGCGGGCGCTGGTCAGCGATCAGGCCGGGACCACCCGCGACGTGGTGGAGCGCAGCGTGTTGGTGGATGGACTGGAGATCACCTGGCTCGACACCGCGGGAGAGCGAGACAGCAGCGAGCCCTTGGAGCGCGCAGGGATCGCCCTGGGCCGCGAGCTGGTCGCGGACGCGGATCTGTTGCTGGTGGTGGTGCCAGGACACCAGGCGCCTGATTCGGTCGAGGCCGAGCTGCTGCATCGCACGGCGGACCGACCGCGGCTGCTTGTGGCGAGCCACGTTGACCTTCCTCAGGTGCCCGGACGCGCCGTGGACCATCGCGTGAGCGGCAAGAGCGGCCAGGGCGTGGCGGCGCTGCGCCAGGCCGTTGTGAAGCAGCTTGGTCAGGTCGCGGGGGATCCTGATCAAGGGGCGCTGCTGGTCAGCCAGCGGCAGCACGAGCTGCTCCTCGCGACCAGCAAGCATCTGGCCGAGGCCGCTGGCGCGCTCTGTGGTCTGGCGGGACCAGCGGTGGCCGCCGAGGAGTGCAGCCGCGCCCTGGAGCGGTTGTCCGAACTGTCGGGCGAGGACGCGCGCGAGGATGTCCTGGACCGGGTCTTCGCGCGTTTCTGCATCGGGAAGTAGCGGATTCGGCAGCCAGCCAGGCCCCGCGCTAGGTTGAGTCCTCAGGAGAGTGCCGTGAAGACCCTGTTTGTGATGGACCCGCTGGACCGTATCTACGTCGCGGGCGACTCCACCTTCATGATGATGCTGGAGCTGTGTCGGCGCGGGTTGCCCGTTTGGACCTGCACCCCCGGACAACTGCGTGCCGAGGGCAGCGCCGCAGCGGCGGTGTGCCGGCGGGTCCAGGTCAACGCCGTGGCGCCACACTTCGTGCCTCAGACGCCGGTCGATCTTCCGCTGGGACACTTCGACGTGGTCTGGATGCGCAAGGATCCCCCCTTCGACATCGACTACATCTTCACGACCTACCTGCTCGAGTTGGCTCCTCCCACGACGCTGGTCCTCAACCGGCCGTCGTCCTTGCGGGGCTTCAACGAAAAGATGGCGACCTTCCGCTGGCCCCACCTGTGTACCGAGACCCTGGTGACCCAGGACATCGAACGGGCGGTGGCCTGGGTGCGGCAGACGCCTGGCAAGGTCGTGCTGAAGCCCTGGGACGGCCACGGCGGGCGGGGCGTGCTGATCAGCTTTGGCGACGACGGAAACTTGCGGTCCATGGTCGAGGTCCTCAGCGGCGGTGGTCAGCGCGCGATCATCCTGCAGCACTACATCCCCGAGATCGCCCAGGGCGACAAGCGGATCATCCTGCTCGACGGCCAGCCGGTCGGTTGGATGTTGCGGATCCCCCAGGCTGGCGACCATCGTGGGAACATGCATGTGGGTGCGCGAGTCAGTGACTGTGAGCTGACCGTGCGAGATCGCCAGATCTGCGCGGAGCTTGGTCCTGTGCTGCGGCAGCACGGGCTGCTCTTCGTCGGAATCGATGTCATCGGGGACTACTTGACCGAGATCAACGTCACCAGCCCGACGGGCTTTCGTGAAATCCACCAGCTCATGGGCGTCTCCCTCGAGCGGGACCTCACCGACCTGGTTGCGGCGCGCGTTGCGGCGCGCGTTGCGGTACGTCGATCAGGAGATCGCTGATGTGGCGATCGGCTCTCGCCTTGCTTCTGGCTGGAGCCCTGCTCGGTGGGCCAGCCTGGGCGGGCGACTCGGATCCAGACGAAGTGTCCGAGGAGACGGTTGGGGGAAAGCGCGTGGGGGGCCTCGACACGCAGCAGATCCCCTTGGTCGAGCAGTACGGCCTGTCCAACGATCTGCAAGGCAGCGCCTATTCCGAACGGGTCAAGCGCGGTGCCCAGGTGCTTCATGCCAGCTTGCCCTTCGTCAAGGACTGCGTGGACGGCATCGAGTATCTCTACCATCGCCGCTACAAGCAGGCGCGAGACCAGTTCGCCATGATCGGCCATAAGTACCCTGGATCTGCGGCGGAACCGGTGGGTCAGGTGCTGGTCTGGCAGGCGCTGATGCTCGAGAATTTCGACTTCAAGTACGTTGACCAGTACGAGCTGGCGTCGAAGCGCGCCCGGATGCAACTGGAAGAAGCGCTGTACCAGCCGGGCAACGATGCGTGGGAGTACTTCCTGTTGGCGGGCATGCTGGGCATCGACTCGATCCACACCATGCGGACGGGGGAATACCTCAAGGCGCTGAGCCGCGGCGTCGAAGCCATGAAGGCGGTGGCCCACGCCAAGGAGTACGCACCGGACTTTGTGGATGCCACCCTGGGCGACGGGCTGTTCAACTACTGGCGGACCGTGATTGCCAAGAGCACGCGGGCCATCCCGGACATGGGAGATCGCCGGGCGCAGGGCATCGCACAGCTCCAACTGGTCGAATCCAAGGGGATCTTCCTGGCACCGGCCGCCACCTTGTCGCTGGTCTACACGTGGATGGAAGAGGGGGACATGAAGAAAGCGCTGGCCGAGACCCAGAAAAACCGGCGCGATTACCCCGACAGCGTGATCAACAACCTGGTGCTGGGCCGGACCTATATGTACATGAAGCGATTCGGCGATAGCGAGCGCACCTTCAAGCAAGTCATCGCGATGGACCCCAATAATGAGCGCGTCTACTACTACCTGACCCGCCTCTTCATGCGGACCCGGAACCTGGCCCAGGCGCACCAGAGCATCGACCACTACCTGACCTTTCAGCTCGACGACGAGACCCGTGGCTACGCGCTCTACCAGCAGGGGCTCATCGCGTACCGGCTGAAGGACTGGGATGCCGCGGCGAGCTCCTTCAAGGAATGCTACCGGTTGACCAAGCTGGAACGCGCCAAGCGCCGGCTGGAGAGCATCAAGCAGAAGCGGGCTGGGGGCTGATCAGGGCGCGGGCGGAATCGTCAGCTTCATCCCGATCTTCAGCTTGACACCGTTACCGAGCTGGGCGGCGTTGGCCTTTTGGATCGTCGGCCAAGCGGCGCTGTTGCCGTAGTAGCGCTTGGCGATGCTGCCCAGGGTGTCGTTCTTCTTGACGACATGGACCCGAGTGGCCGCGTGGCGGGGGGCAACAGCCGGGGTGACCTTGGCTCGAGCAACGGTGGCGGGAGCGACGGTGGCGGGAGCGGGAGCGGCTGGAGCGACTGTGGCGGGAGCGACGGTGGCGATCTGGCTGCTGAGTCCAGACGTGGCGGCGACCGTTGCGGAAGACGGCGTCAGCGTCAGCGCTGCGCTGCTTGAATCCGCGCCGCTTGAGTCTGCTGTGGTGGGGGTGTCTGTCGTGTCTCCGCCGCCCAGCAGGAGCACACCCAGGACCAGCGCCGCAGCGACCCCGGCGATGACGGCGCTGGTGCTGGACCACAGGCGGACGCGGCGCTGGAGATCGTCGACATCGAGCTCGAGCGCGGCGTTCTCGCTCCGCAGCTTCTTGGCCTCGCTTCGCAGGCTGTGGACCTCGCCACGCTCGCGGGCGGCGACGCGGGCCCGATGGTCCTCGGCCTCGGTGATCTGCTGACGCAGGCCCACCTCGACCTGCTCGCGCAGACCCGGTTCCAGCACGGCCCCGTGGGTGGCGGCGGCGTCCAGGTTGACCAGCGCTTCCTGGTGCTGGCCTCGCGTGGCGAGGATCTTGCCCAGCAGCAGAGACGCCTCTGAGTCGGTCGGGTCGAGGCACAGCAACATGCGCAGGCGCTCGGTGGCCGGCGACAAGTGACCGTCGCGAGCCAGCGAGAGGGCTTCGTCGAAGAGTGCAGCGGGTGCGTCGACCCCCGACTCGCGAAGGGTTCGAGCGATCTGTTCGGTGGCGCCGGTGCTTCCGTCGCCGCGTGGGACCTCGTCAAAGGCGAGGTTGCTGTGGCTGGTCATGGGGGAGGACCTGTGGAGGACGTGGGTGGAGGAGCTGCGGAGGAGCTGCGGAGGACTTGCGGAGGGGAGTCGAGACGTGCCGCTTGGCATCCATGGACACCAGGGCATCTCTTGACATAGCAAGAGCGTATAGATTAATCAAGTGAAGTTTTAGGTGCCAGGCATTCGCCGTTAGCATTTTCCTGGACACCGATTCGTCAGACACGGCGAGCGACGCGTCGATGCTGACGGCGACCGGGACCGAACGCGGGCTCGGCCTGGGCGCTGAGCAGGAGGACCCTGGCGGTGCGGGTCGCTCAAGTCCCCCGAATTCTGGGGCATGGTCCCGAGGCTCCCATCAGGCCGCCCATCAGGCCGCCACGGG
>JAADHA010000316.1 GCA_013152105.1 Oligoflexia bacterium
CGGCGCCCGTGAAGGCGCCCGCGAGGGACTCCAGGCCGTGCTGGACCGCGCCCGCGCCTTTGCCTGGCGGGGCAGCACCATGATCGAGCTGGTGTTGTTGCTGGCCCGTCTCGAGGTCGACCTCGGCCAACACGACGACGCCGAGCGCCGCTTGCGAGTCCTTCGCCACAGCCCCCCCGAGCTGCGCGCTCGCGCCGAGCTGCTGCTGGCTCGCATCGCGGTCTCCCGCCAGGAGCCATGGGCCGAAGAGATCCTGGGTGGCCTGGAGAAGCTGCTCAAGGACCCGGTAGACCGCTGCACCGTGGACCTGCTCCGGGCCGAGCGCGCCCTGTGCGTGGACCAGCTCGACCAGGCATCCATCTACTTGGACCAGGCCCTGGCGGGCGCGACCCGGCTCCAAAATGGCGATCTCCGCGGCCAGGCTTGGCTGCTGCGCGGCGACCTGGCCTTGCAGCAGGGGAAGCTGCAAGAAGCCGAGGAGGCGTGGCGCCAGGCCCGCGCTCAGGCCGGCGAACAGAGCGAGCTGCTGTACCGCGTGCTCCTGCGCCGGGGGGATCTCTACGCAATGACCGGCGACCCGGAGAGCGCCAACGACGACTACCTGCGTGCCATCGACGGCTTTCGAGACCTGGGCCTGCCCCTGCGCCAGGCTTGGGCCTATGTTCGTCTGACACGCCTGGGCGTGGAAGGTGCCGGCGATCGAGCGCGATCACTCTTCCAGGCCGCGGACCACGCGGCGGGTGTCGGCGCCGCGGACGATGCCATGGGCGATGTCGGCGCCAGCTTGGCCTGGCACCTGGCCCGGGCGGCCGAGCACGCCCGCGCTCGGGCCAACGCCCAGCGGGCACGTCCTCCCCTGACACGGGCAGATGCCGACCGACCGGAGCGCCGCTTGGGTGCTCACCGGATGGCCATCGCGGCTGGCGGTGGGTCCGTCGTGCTGGCCCTCGCGACCGAGCTGGACGCTCGGGCCCAGGACCTCCATCGCGGGGACGGTCGGCCCACGGACCCCAGCTTGCTGGCCTACATCGCGGCCTCTGACCTGCTGGCCGGACACCGCAGCTATGAAGCCGCCGAGATTCTGTTGCGGCAGCTCATGGTGATCCGCCCGACCGGCCTGGCTCGCCAGGCGCTGGTCGCCGCGCTGTCGAGATCACCCAACGCCGCGCTGGCGATGGGGCTGATCGAGGCGTTGGACCAAGACGGCGATCCTGCCGCGGTGGCGGCCGCGGCCGAGGTTCTGGGCTGGCGTCGTGAGGGCGAGGCGGTGACGCGGCTGCGCGAGCTGGCGGGCGCGGGCTCGCACCCCACCGTGCGCAAGGCCGCGATCGTCGCACTGGGGCGCATCGGCGACCAGGACGCTGTTGACGCGCTGCTGCCTGCCTTGGCGAACCCTGAGCTGGCGGCGGCCACCTGCGTGGCCCTGCTGTTGCTGGGCGACTGGGCGGGCGTCGACCACGTGGGCCAGGCCCTGGCGACGGTCGCCGCCGAGGGCGGATCGGCGAACCTGCGCGGCGGTCCCGGTCTCACGCGCTCCATGGGCGAGCTGGTCGGAAGACACGGTGGTCCGGTCTGGTTGCTGCTGTTGCTGCGCGTGGCCCAGGGCGAGGGTGCGGCCAGCCTGGGTGCCCTGCAGGGGCTAGGCTTCCTGGGCGATTCCCGGGCGGCCACCTGCCTGATCGACGCCTGTGCCGGCCGTGACCCGCAGCGCGCACGGGTCGCTGGAGCGGCCCTGGAGATGATCACCGGGCACCACGAAGACGCCGAGGAGAGCTTGCTGCGCAATCGCTGGCTGGCCTACTGGGAAGCGCATGGCGGTGCCTTCGAGGAGGGGCGGCGCTACCGCCACGGCCGCCTGGTCGACCCCGGCCTGCTCATCGAGCGCATGAGCCACGACGACCTGATGGTGCGACGTACCACCTACGACGAGCTGGTGATCAGCACCGGCATCGACCTGCCCTTCGATGCAGATGGCCCCTACCGCGTCCAGGTCCTTCATCAGGCGGGTTGGCGTGCCTGGTGGGCCCGCGAGCAGCGCAACTGGCCGTCGGGACGCTGGACTTTCCACGGCGAAGACGTGAGCTGAGGCGACAGACGACCCTCAGACGACCCTCAGACGACCCTCAGACGATCCGCAGCTTATACGGGTTGAAGTTCTTCTTCTTGTGTTCCTCGGCGTCGCTCTTGGCTTGCTTGAGGTACTCTTTGAAGGTGTCGTTGTCTGGTTCAAAGGTGAGGGCGAACTGAATGTTCATCACGGCGCCCTTGAAGTTCTTTTCTTCGATGTCCTTGAGGGCCATCTTCCAGTATTTCCCGGCCTTTTCGTTGGTCGCAGCTTCAGCGGGATCGTGGGTCGCCGCGCGCTGCTGATCGGCGCGGGCCAGGGCGTCGTTGGACATCCGAGCGACGCCGTTGACCAGCTCGTCGTCATAGACCGCGCGTTTCTCGGGGTCGTTGAGGGTCGAGTAGGCTTCGCGAACCAAGCGACTGATGTCATTGACCATGGAAAGCAGGCTCTGGTCGCCCAGCGCGCTGTAGCGATCCGGGTGCATCCGGCGGCTCTCTGACCGGAAGGCCGGGCCGATGGCGTCTTGGGATGAGTCGGAGTCCAGCCGCAGGATCTTGTAGTAGTCCAGCTCGGGCAACAGCCCGTGCAGGGTCTCGATCTCGACGCGTACGGCGAGGGTCTTGTCCATGGTGCATCCTGATTCAGAAGCCCAGTTCGTCGAACTTCATGTTGTGGACCTCGTCCTGGGTCAGGGCGCTGCTGGCTTCAATAGAGAGTTCGTGGGCTCGACCGCTCTCTTGATCAATCGCGCTGACGTTGACGATGCCGTTCGCGTCGATGGAGAAGGTGACCTTGATCTTGCACTCGCCGCGCGGAGCCGGCTTCAAGCCGTCCAGGATGAAGTGACCCAGCAGTTCGTTGTCGCCCTGCATGCGGCTCTCGCCCTGGTAGACCTTGATGCGGACTTCAGTCTGGTTGTCCTGTGCGGTGTGAAAGATCTTGTTGGCATCACTGGGGATGGCGGTGTTGCGCGGAATCAGCGGTTCGACAAAACCGCCGACCGTGCCGATGCCCAGGGTCTGCGGCGTCACGTCAAGGAGCACGGCCGCGCCAGGGTCAAAGCCCTGGGTGAGGCTGTGGGCCTGGATGGCGGCGCCGATGGCGACCACCTCGTCTGGGTTGATCGATCCCACGGGTGCCTTGCTGAAGTACTTGCCGACCGCTTCCCCGATCACCGGCAAGCGGGTCATTCCACCGACCAGCAACACATCGTCGATCTGTGCGGTGGACAGGCCAGCCTGGCTCAGCGCGTCATCGACCACGACAAAGGTCCGCTGCAAGAGCGGCATCACCAGATTGATGAACTTCGCGCGGTCCAAGCGGGTATTGACCGAGACCGACTTGCCGGTCTTGTCGCGCGCCAGGCTGGGTACCCGGACCTCGACCGCCGGCAGGGTGGACAGGGCGATCTTGGCGCGCTCAGCGGCGTCCCGCAGCTTGGTCCGCGCGGTGAAGTTGTCCGACAGATCGATGTCGTGCTCACGCTCGATTGTGGCCTGAAGCCACTCGGCGATCTTGGCGTCGAAGTCGTCACCACCCAGAAAGGTGTCGCCCGATGTACTGAGCACTTCGATGAGGCCCGGCTCCATCCGCAGCACCGTCATGTCGAAGGTGCCACCCCCCAGATCGTAGACCGCGATGTGCTGCCGACGTTCGCGCCCATAGCCATAGGCCAGGGCCGCCGCGGTCGGCTCGTTGATGATGCGCTTGGTCGCGAGCCCGGCGATGTTGGCGGCGTCGCGCGTGGCCTGACGCTGCTGGTCGTTGAAGTAGGCCGGAACCGTGATCACCGCCGCGTTCACCTTCTGGCCGGTCGCCTGTTCGGCGATCTCCTTCATGTGGGCCAACACCCGCGCGCTGACCTCGGGCACCGCGTAGATCTTGCCCTGGACACGCACCCGCGCATCTCCGTGGGGGCCCTCGGCGATGCCCCAGCTCACCATTCGCTTCATCCGCTCGACTTCATCGGACGAGTAGCGCCGGCCGATCAGCCGCTTTGCGCTGTAGATCGTGTTCTCGGGCGAGTAGGTGAGCTGCTGTTTGGCGCGGTGGCCCACGACCGCTGTGTTGCCGTAGCCAAAAGCCACGACCGAGGGGTGAATCCGGTTGCCTTGCTGGTCTGGCAGGATCACGGCTTCGCCGTCCTGCATCAGCGCTACCACCGAGTTCGATGTGCCGAGATCGATGCCGACAGTCAGACCTTCCGCGCCTGTTGCCGTTTCGCTCGCGTCGGGTTGCACCTGGTTGCTCATGGGGACTTCTCCTGCCCTTCGTGCTCAGGGGAACTTAGCAGTGTCGCGAGCACCCCGTGCATGTCCTTGTGCAAGTTGCCGTTACTGGCCAGCAAGCGAGGAGCGAGCAGTCGGAGGGGGCCGCCGTCGGCGTCGGTGACCCGTCCGCCTGCTTCCTGGACGATCAGAACACCGGCCGCAACGTCCCAGGGCGACAGCCCCAGCTCCCAAAACCCGTCCAGTCTCCCAGCCGCCAACCAGGCCAGGTCCAGGGCCGCGGCGCCGGCGCGGCGGATCCCCTGGCAGCGCTCCATGAAGGCTTGAACCAAGCGCAAGTAGTAGGCGGCGCGCTGGTTGCGATCATAGGCAAAGCCGGTAGCCAGGACCGCTTGGGAGAGCTCGCTGCAGCTCGAGACGGCGATCGGAGCGCCGTTGAGGGTCGCTCCCTGACCGAGCGCCGCCGCCCACTCTTCTTCGCGGCTGGGGTCGAGGACGCAGCCGGCGATGATTTCGCCCTGTTGTTCGAGCGCAACGCTGACCGCGAAGTGCGGCAGCCCGTGGACGAAATTGGTCGTTCCATCCAGAGGATCAACGATCCAGCGTGTCGACGAGTCCCAGGCACCGCCGGCTTCCTCAGCCAGCACCGGCACGCCGGGGGCCAGGCGCGCGAGCACGGCCAGCACCGCATCTTCAGCCGCACGATCGGCCTCGGTCACCAGGTCGATCACGCCCTTGTGCTCTACATGACGAGCGCCGCCCTGGCCGACCACTTCCCGCAGGACCGCGGCACCCGCTCTTGCCGCGGTGATCGCCACATCAAGTGCCTCGGCCGCCCGGCTGCTCATGTCGCGCTTCCGCTCAAGAGCCAGTGCAAGACACAGCGCCGCCGCTGTCCGTGCAGGTAACCGTGGCGTGCCTGTCCAACTGCACGACGCCCCTGCCCCCAGACATCACGACCAGGCAGGTGGTCACGGCATCAAAGCGCATGCTGGTGGTGCCCGCAAAGGTCGACTGCTGACCGTCCCCACACTGCACCGTCGCTTCGCCGCTGGCGACCACGAACTTGATGGTGAAGGGGCCAGAGGCTGGCGTCGGTTCGAGAGGAGCTTCGCTGGCGTTGCTGCTCGATGATGTTCTGGCGGACGAGGACGAGCTGCTGGACTTGCGGGAGGAGGAGGAGGACGTGGTCGATGCAGCGGGCTTCGTCGCGGGCTTCGTCGCGGGCTTCGTCGCTGGTTTCGTCGCGGGCTTCGTGGTTGGATGCGCGGGTGGCTCTGCGGCAAGCTCATCGGTCGGCGCATCTGGAAGCACTGTGTCGTCGAGCTTTGCGTCGTCAGACGGAACAGTGGTCTTGTCTTCCGAGAGGCGATCCTCGATATCGCCGAGATCGGTGGACTCAGTCCGAGAGAAGAAGAAGTACGCGGCGCCCGAGAGCCCAGTCCCCGCCAAGCACAGAAAGCCCAACCCCAGCACCAGACCCAGAACCAGCTTCAGCCCGCCACCCTTCTTCTTGGCGCCCTTCTTCTTGGCGCCCTTTGCTGTCGGCGGGGGACCCCCTGGGCCAGACGCGACCGGGCCAGACGCGACCGGGCCAGACGCCACAGGTCCAGGACTGAGCGTAGAAGCCACCACGGGCGTCGGCGGAAGTGGTGGAGGGTTCGCCGGCGTGGAGAGTGGGGATGGATCCGCGACCGGAGCCGGAGCAATCCCCCCTGCGCCTGGTGACCAGGTCTGCCGCACCGCGGGTCCGCCAGGGGTGGCGGCGGCGCTGTCCTTGTCGTCACCGACTTCGCGGCCATCAGCACCAGCACCAGCGTCAACATCGGCGTCAACACCGGCGTCAACACCGGCGTCAGCGCCAGCATCAGCACCAGCGTCATCGTCATCTTCAGCCAGCATCGCCGCGATCTTTTCGCGGGACCAGAAGGCCGTGCTTTCGCCCTTGGCGCTGGCGGCCTTGCGCACCTTGAAGGCGTTGCCCTGGGCGACGGGGCTGCCCAGGATCTCGGGGCCGCCAAGGTTTTCTTCGGGTGCCGCCTGGGCTTGGACGCGTGGCGCACGCTGGCCGCCCGCCGCCGGCACGGCCCGTGCGGCCCAACTCACCAGGTTCTTGCCCTGGGCCTGAGCCGCCACGTGGAAGAGCACATTGGCCACATCGAGCGCCGCGGGTCGTTCGGCCGGATCGTAGGCCAGCATCGAGCACAGAAAGCTCTGGACGTCGCGCATCCAGGGCCTGTCGGCCAGTTCACCCCAGTCGATCTCCATCAGCTTTTGGACCACGTGGTCGTCGTGGCCATCGAGGTCGCGCGGGACCTGCCCGAGATCGGATCCCGAGAGCACGGCGTGCAGCAGCACTCCAAGGCCGTAGACATCGGTGGCGATACCGACGATGCGATCTTCCGGCGCGCTGCCGGGACGACGCTCTTCGCCATAGCCGGCGATGCTCAGCGCCCCTGTGGCGTCCAAGAAGACCGTGGCGGGACAGATGTCACCATGGGCCGCGTGGTCTTCTTCGGCGATCGAGACCGCATCGGCCGCTTCGCCCACCAACTCCAAGGCGGCCTGAACGGGCAGCGCACCGGACTCCAGCAGCTCACTGAGCGACACGCCGGCTGGCGTGCCTTTTTCGGTGAGGATCTGGCCTTCCTCACCAGGTTCGCGGGTGTAGTACCAGCTCACGCTTCTGTCTCCCAACTGTGGCCCTCTTGATAGCACGCCCACCCCTGCCAAGGTGGGCGAGTGCGGCACTGTACCACCACAAACATCAGCCCTGTTCTGCTCGGGCCTGGAGTCTCGCCAGGAGCAGGTCGTGGACCCGCCTGCGGTCGATGTTGGCGATCCGTCCCGTTGTGAGCCGGCCCATGAAGAAGCCCAGCATGCCCTGGTTGCCGTCGCGCCAGCGCGCTTCGTGGCCGGGATGGGCCGCCAGGACCCGGTCGATCGCGTCCTGGATTGCCTGTCCCATTCCGATATCGGCGTCATCGCGCCACGCCGGCACCGCGCCGGTCCTGGCCGCGGCGCGCAGCGCGTTGAGCGCCTGTTCATGGGACGCCGAGTGGTCGCATACCCGCCGCGTCACGTCGACCAGGTGCTCGGCGCGCAGCAGGCCCAGGTCGTCCATGAAGCGGAGATCGTGTACCGCGAATCGACCCGCGACGGTGGCCTGGTCCGAACCAAGCTCGGCTGCCACGCGCAGCACCCAGGCTCGCAGGGGCTCCAACACGGCCAGGATGCGGGTCTCCTGCAGGCTCAGACCGGGTGCGGCACCAGCCAGGGCTTGGTGGAGGAGCGCGTCCTGGCGCAGGAGCCAGGCCGACAGCGGCACGGCTGGCAGGTGGTCCCGCGCTTGCTCGCGCTCGCCTCGGTCCAGGCGTAGCACCGGCAGGTCCGGCTCGGGCAGCCAGGCATAGTCGCGACCCTGTTCCTTGGCGCGCATGGTCTCCAGCTTGCGGCCCGTCCAACGACGAGTCTCGTGAGCCACCTGCCCACCGTTCGCGATCAGCGCTCGCTGGCGGGCGATCTCGCGATCGAGCGCTCGACGCAGGAAGCGAAAGGAATTGAGGTTCTTGATCTCGACCCGCGGCCCCATGGGCTGACCTCGAGGTGCAAGGCTGACGTTTGCGTCGATCCGAAGTTCGCCGCGCTCCATTCGGCCACGGGTGACACCCGCCGCCACCAGGGTTCGATGCAGCATCCGGGCCCATGCCTCGGCTGTGGCGGGGCTGTCGATGTCGGGCGCACCCACGACCTCGACCAGCGGCACGCCGCAGCGCGCCAGATCGACCAGGGTCACACCGTCGCGATGGCGCATGCTGCCGGCGTCCTCCTCCATGTGGACCCGCTCGACTCGGAAGTCTCTCAAGCGCCCCTTCACAGAGACGGTCAGGACGCCGTCGGTAGCCAGAGGATGGCGTTCCTGGGTGACCTGGAAGCCCTTGGGCAGGTCCGGCCAGAAGTAGTGCTTCCGGTCGAAGCGGCTGTCGGTGTGTACCGTGCAGCCCAGGGCCAGGGCAGCCGTCACGGCCAGGCGCACCGCGCCGTCATTGAGGACCGGCAAGGTGCCCGGATGACCCGCCGCCACCGCGTCGATCGGCGCATCATTGGCCCCCTCCGAGCCGGGCACGGGTCCCCGACTGAACAAGCGGGTCCGCGTCGCAAGCTGGACGTGAACTTCCAAGCCAATGGTGGGGCACAGAGGGGAAGACATGGCGGTGTGGGTAGTGTGGAGAGGTAGATTGTAGCAGGCAGATCGCACCAACAGGGTGCCGTACCTGGAGGCAGGAGCAGCGAAGCGTTAGCGGGCCCCATGGCCAACGTCTTTCTTCCCAAGGGCATGCGGGACCTGCTCCCGCGTCAGATGATCCACCGCAAACGGGTGATCGCCACGATCGCGCAGGTCTTCGACCGATACGGTTTCGCGCCTCTTCAGACGCCCGCCATGGAGCGGATCGAGACCCTGCTGGGAAAGTACGGGGACGACGGCGACAAGCTCATCTTCAAGGTGCTCAAGCGTGGGCAGGGGGGGGCGCGGGGCGAAGTCGACCAGGCACTGCGCTACGACCTGACCGTGCCCCTGGCCCGGGTGGTCGCCATGAACGCTGACCTGCCCTTGCCCTTCAAGCGCAGCCAGATCCAGCCCGTGTGGCGAGCGGATCGTCCCCAGCGGGGTCGCTACCGCGAGTTCTACCAGTGTGATGTCGACACGGTCGGCGCGCCCCTGGGTCTGGCCGATGCCGAGTGCCTGGCGGTGGTCCACGATTCGCTGCTCGCCCTGGGCTTCACCGACTTCATCATCCGCCTCAACGACCGGCGTTGGCTGGCCGCCCTCGCCGCGGCCTGCGGTGCGCAGGACCGCGAGACCGAGCTCATCACCGCCATCGACAAGCTCGACAAGATCGGTCGAGACGGCGTGTCCCGCGATCTGACCGGGCGCGGCTTCGGCCCCAACCAGATCACGACCCTGTGGCGCCATCTCGACGGCGATCCCCTGCCTGGGGCGCAGCAGATCAACGCCGATCTGGACCGCGTGCAGGCCTACGCCCTTGGCCTGGGTGTCGACCCGTCGCGGCTCCAGCGGGACCGCACCCTGGCGCGCGGGCTGGACTACTACACCGGGCCGGTCTTCGAGACGGTGCTGACCGACGGCGGGGTCGGTTCGGTCAGCGGCGGTGGCCGCTACGACGGGCTGATCGGCATGTTCAGCGGCAGGGACATCCCCGCAGTCGGGGTGTCTCTGGGCCTGGAACGCCTGATCGTGCTGATGGAAGAGCGCGGCATGGTGCCAGACATCGCCACAGTGACACGGGTGTGGGTGACGGTCTT